>CBFHWV010000005.1:5571-6230 GCA_965659565.1 uncultured Flavobacteriales bacterium | reverse complement strand
CCGGCGCGTCTCCCACTCGAGCACTTGTAAGCCGATGGTGGCCTGGTTGTTCTCGGAGATGCGCTCATACTCGGTGCGGGAGCTGTCCCGGACATCGAACGCCTCGATGGCCGCCTTGTGGTCCTCCATGGCCGCTTGGGCTTGTCCAATGCAATCCCAGCAATCGGTCAATCGGGTGGCGCGCCCGTATTTGCTCAAGTCCGCATCTTGCTCTACCGAGCGCCGCATGCTGTCGCAGAGGGCGAGGCTCAAGTCAGAGCGTCCAGTGGCATTGTACACTTCACCGAGCTTGGTGTTGAGGTAGACATTGCGCTTGCCGCCATTCTCCTCGTCCACAGCCAGCGCCGTCTGGAGGCTGGAAAAGGCGTCCTCGTAGCGCCCTTGCCGGTAGGCGATGTAGCCCAGGTACTCGTGGCATTGCACCTGGTGTCCCAAATCCACCACCTGGTTGAGCGCTTTGGTGTACGCCTCCTTGGCTTGGTCAAACTTGCCGGCTTCCCGGTAAAAGCGCCCGATGTTGAGGGTCACGATGCCCACCTTACTCTGGCGGTTGTTGGCCTCGAAGACCTCTCGGGCTTGGTGCAAATAGTACAGCGCCGTGTCGTTCTGGGCACTTCGGTCTGCGTCGAGGAGCAGGGCCACGTTGACCCGGGCTTGCG
>CBFHWV010000005.1:0-5536 GCA_965659565.1 uncultured Flavobacteriales bacterium | reverse complement strand
AACCGGTAGTGCTCAATGGCCGCTTGATCGTCCTTGAGCAGGGTGCCGTACGCGTACCCCAGCTTGTCGTGCACCTCGATGGTCAGGCTCAGGTCTTCTCTGCTTTCGGCGATGTCCAAGGCGGCGTAGAGGTCGTCGAGGATGCCGTCCACTTTGCGCCCCAAGGAACTCACCTTGGCGGCGGTCAGTCCCCGCTCCATGTACAGCCTGCAGAGGCCTTCCCCTTGCGATTCTTCCCACCGGTCAATCGCGTCGCTCAGCAAGGCGTAAGCTTCTTCGGCTTGCCCCATGGTGCGCATGGCCCGCGCTTTGCGCACGAGTACCCGAGCTTTCTGGCTGGGCTGGAGCATTTCGCCCATCAGCTGGTCGGCAATGTCCACCACTTCCTCGGTGTTGATCGCCTGCAGCTCTTCCGTGAGCGCCTCAAACGCCTCGATGCGTTCCGGCACCGGTTTCAATTCGTCCATGGCGTCTTGGCGCGCCTCGGACAGGTTGACCTGGGCGTGCACCATAGAAACACTCGTCCACAGCAGGCAGAGCACAAAAACGCAGGGCAAGGAGCGTATGGCCATGACGCGAAAATAGGGGCGGGGAATGGGAGGGGCTTTGACCGATGTCATCGGGCATTGTCCGGGTCGAAATTTGGTCTACATTTGCCGTCCCGTTCGCGGGGCAGAGCCGACTCTGTAGCTCAACTGGATAGAGCATCGCACTACGGATGCGAAGGTTTGGGGTTCGAATCCCTACAGGGTCGCCACAGCTTACAGAAAGCCCTCGTTGCACTGTCGCAACGGGGGTTTTCGATTTGATGGCGCGCCGATTGGGTCAATCACAGACGCTCCCGAATTCCCCGAGCAGCAGGAGGAAGTCTTCCACACTCACGGTTCCATCTCCGCTGACATCCATGGTGCAGGCTGTGGGGCACCCGAATTCACCCAGCAGCAACAGGACATCGGTGACGGCCACGATGCCATCCCCGTCGAGGTCCATCGGGCAGGGTGGGGTGCAGTCCACCGTCACATTGAACGCATTGCCATAGTCGTACGTGCTGGGCGGGTAGGGGTGTTCCTCGATGTAAATCCGATGGACATCGCTTGGGTTGGAGACGTCCACCACCCACAGGTGTAGGCCGGTGTTGCTGACCAGCCCCAAGGAGCCCGCCACATGGTTTCCTGTGACGTTGATGAGGCTGAGTTGAACGAGCGCATCCGCAGGACCGCCTGTCCACGAGATCCAGACCGAATCTCCCATGCAGAGTTCCGAGGGCACATCGTTCAATGCCAGTGCCGGGAACAGGCACGACCCGTCGTCGTAGGTGGCGTCGGGGTTGTGGTTGGTCGCGTCTTCATCGGTGCAGCCGAGGACGTCATCCTCGTAGTAGCAGGACCCGTCGTCGACCTCGGCATCGACGTCGAAATTGAGTGCCGTCTCGTCCGTACACCCCGGCACCGGATAGGTGCAGGTTCCATTGTCCACCACCGCCCCTTCGTCGTAGTTGGTGGCACTCGGGTCGGTGCACCCTTCGGCACCGTCACAGGTATTGTTGATTGAGAAAAATCCGGCGTCCCCGCCTGTACCGGCACCGATAATCTCACCGTCCAGCAGCAGTTGCCAGGAGGCCTCCGAGAGGTAGATGCCCCCGCCAACCGTGTAGGCATAGCACCCGTCGGCGATGCAGAATTCCTCGTCGCCTTCATCGCCCGAATTCAAGGTGAAGCTCCCGATCTCGGCACCACCAGCTCCTGTGATGCTGAGCGCATTGCCATTCCACCCGTCCCCGTAGCTGTCGTACATCAGCAGGGTCAGGGCCTGGTCCGCCCCGCAGTCAAGCGGGTAGGTGCATGTGCCGTCGTCGTCAACCGCATAGGGATTGTAGTTGAGGGCGAGCGGATCGGTGCACCCGTAAGTGGCGAAGAGCTGCCCCGCCAGAATTTCCTCGCCGGGCTTGCGGTTGTAGGCGTAGTCGACGAGGCGGACCATGTCGCCAGCCGGGCTGACCTCGAACCGCATCCAGCCGTAATGGAACCGCTCTGCGATGGTGAATTTGACGCCGGCGAAGGTGGTCAGGCCATTCCAGTCGCTGTAGGTCGGAGAGGTGATGACGAGCTGGGTCTCCAGCTCGGAGAAGTACTCCCAGTTGCGCTCCGATTGGATGGTGTCCCCTTCCGAAAGGGCCGCCAAGTTGGTGGAGCCCGGGTTGCAGACCCCCGACTTGGAGTAGGTCTCGAGCCGGAAGTGGTCGTTGACGAACCAAAGGCCGAAGTCGGCATCGCCCACCCCCCAGCTGAAGTACTTCCAGTCGTTGCCCGGGTTGGCGATCATGACGCCTTCCGAAGGGTCGACGACCACATGTTCGATGGCATAAGGGTCGGCGAAATCGAGGGACATCCAACGGCTCAGGTCCATGTCGGGTGCCGTCTCGTCCAGCAGGCTGGGAGTCAGGGTCAATTGGCAAGACAGGCCATCCGCATCCTCGTGGTCCTCGGCCTGGCCGGTGAAGGACAGCAGGGCGCGGGTGTCCGACAACCGCTCCAAGGTAGGCGTCAGACCAGCCGGGACGGCGGACACGTCAAAACCATTGCCGGCCACCAGCAGGTCGAATCCGGCGGACCATGTGGTGCCAAACAGGTCGATGGCCCGCTCGGAGGACAGGCTGCCATCGTTGGATTCCGCCTCGTGAAAGACCGTCTGCGTGTACGCCACGACGGGATGTTGCACTTCTCCGGTCGCGATGGCGGCCCCCGGCGCCTCGTTGTACGCCATGTCGAGGGCGTAGTAATGCCGGCTGTCGGCACTCACACGCATCCGGATCCAGCCGTAGTGGAAGAGTCCGTTGCGCTCAAACCGGACCCCGGCATAGGCGGTTTGCCCATTCCATGCCGTGTAGTTGGGGTTGGACAGGTCGAGCTGGTCGGGGTACCACGGGCCGGGCTCGGTGAAGGCCGTTCCGGGGCCGATGTCCGTGCCGGCGGGCAGTGGGGTCAGGTTGGAGGTGCCGGGGTTGCAGACGGCCCCATTGCCGTAAGTCTCGAGCTTGATGTTGACGAGATCGTGGTGGAAGAAGCCGAAGTCGGCCCCGCCGGATCCCATCGTGAACCAGGTCCACCGGCGCCCCTCGAAGAAGTTGTGGGCGTCGTCGATGAGGTCCACGAACACGATTTCGTAGGGGTCGAGGAAGGCGACCGAGAGGCTGGTGTTGGACGGGTTGTAGAGGTCACCGTAGGCCACGTCGGCAAACGGGGCGACCGTGAAGTGCAATTCCAGCCCATCCAGCTGGTCCGCCGCCGCATGGTTGGCGACCTGTCCGGAGAGGTGGACGGTGGCGTGGGTGGCGTCGGTCACCTGCACGCTCAGGCTGGTCCCGTCGGGCAGGTTGCCGGCGGTGTAATGGACGCCCTCAGTCAGGGGGCCTGTGACGGCGAAGGCGAGGTCGAGCAGGGCGAGTTCGATCTCGCTGTCCATCGTTCCATCGTTGGCCACATCCTCCTCGAAGGTGTCGTCGAGGTACACGATGCGCGGAAGGAAGTCGTCCTGCAGGAAAACGGCGGCATGGTTCTCCTCCGACCAGATGTGGTTCCGGCCGGCCACGTCCGAGCACATCGTGGCGAGCATCCGCGTTTTCTGCCCCTCCGTAAACATGGCCGAGCAGTTTGAGTAGTCCATGTAGTTCTGGACGTTGTCCTGCGATCCGCAGGAGCTCGCGTCGAGGTCGCAGCCGGTGTTGCCGATGGTGTTGGGCGTGTCGTCCACGCCGTCATCGTACGCGCAGCCCGCGGTGGATTGGTTGCCCGACTCATCGCCCCAGGTGTGCTTCAGATTGGCCCAATGGCCCACCTCGTGCGTGAGGATCTTGTAGTGGGTCCAGACCGCGGTTTCCGTGCGGCCGACCGCCCAGTAGGAGGACACGATGCCGTCGTAGATGGAGGCGGAGCCCTCCACATCCCCAGGGTAGAATGCAAAGGCCGAGCCGTTGCCGCCGTCGGAGGAGTGGACCACCCAGACGTTGAGGTACATCGTGGGGTCCCACTGGACGAGCTGCTTCAAAGCGAGGTCGCTGCCGTTGTAGGTCAGGTCGCTCTGGATGCGCTGGATGCCGGTGGTGGGTTGTCCATCGGGGTCAAAGTCGGCCAGTCGGAATTGCATGCCGACGTTGCCCGCAATCCCGATGAAATTGGGGTGGACGTCACTGAGCTCAGGGTTGGTGGCGGAGAAGTCCTCATTGAGCTGCACGATCGCCTCGTGAATTTGCGCGTCGGAGATGTTCTCCGGCCCATTGTCGTGTACCACGTGGAAGACGATGGGAATGAGGATGTCCCCATCGGTGCAGGCCATGCTCTGGACATCGAAGGAGCGGGCATGGTCCTCGAGCGCGGCGTTCCTGAGCTGTTGCATCCCCATCCACTCCGGGTGCGCCCGGTGCATCTCTTGGCGCTGGTGCCGCTGGGCGCAACCATGTTGTGCCTGAGCGCCACCCGGGGCCAGCAGCAGGAAGAGCAAAGACAGGAGAAGGCGAACGCGGGACATGGACGGTAAGGTGAAGGAAAAGGTACGGAGAAGTGAAGGGCAGTAGGGGGTTGGGCCCCGATTCCTGCGGGCTAATTTGTGACCATGCCGTACCTGTTGGATTCCCCCGAGGCCATCGCCCGGGCCCGCCGCGATGCCGCTGCCAACCCTGACGCCTTCTGGGCCGACGTCGCCCGCCACTACGACTGGATGTCGCCGTGGGACGCGGTGTGCGATTGGGAGTTCGACACGCCGCGCGTGCGCTGGTTTCAGGGCGCCGAGCTCAACATCACCGCCAACTGCCTCGACCGCCACGTCGCCGCCGGCCATGGCGACCGCACCGCCATCTTGTGGGAGCCCAACGACCCGGCCGACCCCACGGCGTCCATCACCTACGCCGATCTGCTGGACCGCGTGTGCCGCTTCGCCAATGCGCTCCGGGCACGCGGGGTGAAGAAGGGCGACCGGGTGGCGCTCTACCTGCCCATGGTGCCGGAGCTGGCCGTGGCCGTGCTCGCTTGCGCCCGCATTGGCGCGGTGCACAGCGTGGTCTTTGCGGGCTTTTCCGCCCGCAGCCTTGCGGACCGCATCCAGGACGCCGGCGCGGTGTGCGTCATCACCAGCGACGGCATGAAGCGCGGCGCCAAGGGGCTTGGCCTCAAGGCGGTCGTCGACCAGGCCCTCGCCGAATGCCCCACGGTCACCACCAACCTCGTCGTCCGGCACACCGGCGAATCCGTCGACTGGTCGGCCGGCCGCGACGTTTGGCTCCACGACGCCTTGACCACCGCTTCGGCCGACTGCCCGCCAGAACCGATGGCTTCCGAGGACCTGCTGTTCATCCTCTACACCTCCGGCAGCACGGGCAAGCCCAAGGGCGTGGTCCACACCTGCGGAGGCTACATGGTCTACGCGGGCTACAGCTTCGCCAACGTCTTCCAGTACCAGCCGGGGGACATCTACTGGTGTACCGCCGACATCGGCTGGATCACCGGCCACAGTTACATCGTGTACGGTCCCATGCTCAACGGAG
>CBFHWV010000004.1:0-54791 GCA_965659565.1 uncultured Flavobacteriales bacterium | reverse complement strand
GCTGGACCCGTTTTCGCTGTCGACGATGAGGTTTCCGCCATTGGCAAACCCCACTGAGATGGGGTTGAATGGCTCGTCTTCCTCGGACACTTCGGTTTCTCCATTGGACGAATTCGGTTGTTGATCGATGCCGATGGTGACCCAACTGTCGAATTCGAGGTCCGGGTAAATGCCGAACAGAGCCGGTGAGATGGCGTTGGCCAGTGCGCCATTGGTGCCGCCAAAGAGGGCGCTTTGGTAAAAGCTGGTCGTGCTCGAGATGCTCAACGGACGGCTGGCATCTCCATACACCGCACTCAATTTGTCTTGAGCGGACTCACATTCTAGGTAAATCCGATACGTGCTGAATCCCGTCAGGTCGACGGTCTCTGCCCCGACCACGTAAGTCCCGAGGTCCGTGGCAACTTGTTCGATGCTGATCGAATAGCCGCCATTTGCTGTGTCACAAGATTCAGTTTGACCCCACGACAATCCCACGGCGAGCAGAAGTGTTTGGGGCAGGATGAAGCAACGTCTGAGTGAACCAGAATGCAGTGAAGTCATGGCGACAAGTGAATTGGCACCTTGAATATCGTTAATAATACCGACGAATCCCCGCAATTCATCTCTGAATTTGTATTCGTCGTCGCTGACTGTCTGGGCACAAAAAAGCCCGGTCAAAACCGGGCTTTTGGGGTAGCGAGAGAGAGACTTGAACTCTCGACCTCAGGATTATGAATCCTGCGCTCTAACCAGCTGAGCTACCTCGCCAAAGGTGTTCCGTCGAAACGGGCGGCAAATTTATGGAAACCAAACTTGGAATGTGGGTGTTTAGGGAATGTTGTCAGGCAAAAAGGGCGTGAGGTCCGGCTCTGGCGTATCTTTCCCGCAATCCAAATCGCAATGGATCGAGTTGAATTTCAAGTAGAGGTGCCCATTCGGGCGAGCAAGGGGTCGATTTTCAGCCGCCTCAACAATCCAAGTGGTCTGTCCGAATGGTTTGCGGATGACGTCAACATCAAGAAGGACGTCTTCACCTTTTTCTGGGATGGTTCTGAAGAGGCCGCCCGGTTGGTGACCCAGAAGCGCGAAGAGTTTGTCAAGTTCCGTTGGATGGAGCACGAGGAAGAAGGCGCCAAGACCTTTTTCGAAATGCGCATCAAAATCGATCCGCTCACGGGAGACACGGCCTTGCTTGTGACGGATTTTGCAGAGGAAGATGAGGTCGAGGAGGCGTCTCTTCTCTGGGAAAAGCAACTCCATGACCTCAAGCGGGTCCTGGGAGGCTGACACGTTCTTCTCTGCGCGTCACGTCCCTCTGAGGTAGGGTCGGATGTGCTTCAGATACGCTTCGGTGAAATCGAGGGTGGCCTTACCCTCGAGTGTGAGGTGCGTATCTCGTCTGGGTTCTGGATCGCAAGGGCGTTTGCGCCATTCTGCCACGAATCGTTTGCAAGGCAAGTGGGCCATGGTGGTGATGTGGAGGGTTTGAATGACGTCAAAGCCTCCCCCCTCTGCCCAGGATTGCCATTCCTCCAATCGGTCGTAAGGCCAGATGGTGCACAGTCGCCCTCCGGGCCTCAACAATTGTGAGGCGGCCTTGACAAGGTCGCCCATCTTCAAGGTGTCGTCGTGGCGGGCGAGGTTCCGCGCGTGGACCGGAGACTTGGGTTTGTCCCGAAAGAATGGCGGGTTCGACACCATGAGGTCCAGTAGTCCTGCTTGGTCGGGATGGGCGTCGGTATATGCTTGAATGGGGCCGCTCCAAGCCTCTGCGGTGCGGCCATCGAAGGGGTGTTGGGCGTAATTCTCCGCAGATTGTCGGGCCGCTTCCGGTTCGAGTTCGACGCCGATGACATGGCTGCCTGGTGGCATCCGTTGCAGGAGCATCAAACCCACATAGCCGTTGCCCGATCCGACGTCCATGGCGAGCTGAACGCCGTCCACGGAGGTGGTGGAGCCCAGGACGATGCCGTCCATGCCGACCTTCATGGCAGCACCGTCCTGTTCAACGGAAAAAGCCTTGAAGTGGAAGGGGCCCCGGGCCATGTCAGTCGGCCCGGCGCCGTTGCCAAGTTTCGAACTGAGGGAAGGCTTCAGGGCGGTTTTCGGGAACGCGTTCCAAAGGCTCACATTCGACGAGCGCCTCGCGACAATCGGCGGGAAGTTGTTGGTACAGCCCCGTCCCTTCCACTTTGTGGGCGTGCATGGCATCGCTGACTTGGCCAATGACTTTGGCCGGATTGCCAGCAATGATGGTCCTCCCTTCCCATTGGCTCTGTGCCTTGAGAAAGGCCAGCGCACCGACGATGCATCCATCGCCGACCTGTACGTCATCCATGATGACCGCATTCATGCCGATCATGCATTGTTTGCCAAGTCGGGCACCATGCACCACGGCGCCATGCCCGACGTGGGCCCCTTCAGACAGGTGGACGGTGGTGCCTGGAAACATGTGGATGACACAGTTTTCTTGCACGTTGCATCCGTCTTCGAGGACAATCCGGCCCCAGTCTCCCCGGAGCACTGCGCCCGGGCCGATGTAGCAGTCCCGCCCGATGGTCACATGGCCGATGAGGGTGGCCAAAGGGTGCACGTAGGAGGTGGGGTGCACCACAGGCACCATGCCTTTGAAGGACTGGATCACGCGGCGTTGGGGTTTCGAAGAATGGTGGCATAGCCCTGTCCGACTCCAATGCACAAGCTGACGAGGGCATGGCGTCCGCCGTTTCGGGCAAGCTGTCGGGCTGTGGTCAACAGGATGCGGGCTCCGGTCATCCCCAAGGGGTGTCCCAATGCGATGGCGCCACCTTGAGGATTGATGCGGGGATCGTCGTCTGCCAGCCCCAAGGCGCGGGTGCACGCCAGACTTTGTGCGGCAAAGGCTTCATTGAGTTCGATGTGGTCCATGTCGGCCAGCGTCAGCCCTGCCTTAGTGAGGGCTTGCCGGGATGCTTCGACCGGTCCGATGCCCATGATGCGCGGCTCGACCCCGACGACGGCACTTGAGAGCACCTGTGCCAACGGGCTGAACCCATGGCGCTCCATGCCGGCCTCATTGGCGAGGAGAAGCGCACATGCGCCATCGTTGAGGCCGCTGCTGTTGCCGGCGGTCACCGATCCGCCCTCTTTTTTGAAGGCAGGGCGAAGTTTGGCCAAGACGTCCGTTGTGGAATGGGGCTTGATGAATTCATCCGCCTCCATCACCAGGTCCTCTTGTTTTCTGCGCGGAATGGAAACAGGGGTGATCTCTTCGGCAAAATGCCCCGCCTCCCGCGCGGCTGCGGCTTTGCGCTGGGACCATGCGGCGAAGGCGTCTTGGTCCGTGCGCGAAATGCCATACAATTCAACGAGGTTTTCGGCGGTGGTGCCCATGCCATCGGTGCCATACAAGGCGTCGAGCTTGGGATTGATGAACCGCCATCCAAAGCTGGTGTCGTGCATTTGAGCGTCACGCCCGAAAGGCTGGCTGGCCTTGCTGATGACCCAAGGCCCCCGGGTCATGTGCTCGACGCCACCCGAGACCATCACTTCAGCGTCGCCCATGTGCAAGGCGCGGGATGCGTGAATGGTGGCGGCCATGCCGGAGGCACACAGTCTGTTGACGGTTTCCCCGGGAACCGAGGTGGGCAAGCCTGCCAGCAAACTGGCCATTCGGGCGACATTTCGGTTGTCCTCTCCGGCCTGATTGGCGCATCCGAGCAAGACATCTCCAATGTGCGCCGGATCGAAATTTGGGTGGCGCTCCACCAAGGCCTTCAGAACATGGGCGGCGAGATTGTCTGTTCTGACAGGAGCCAATGTGCCCCCAAAGTTGCCGATGGGGGTGCGAATGCCGTCAATGAGATAAGCGTTCATCGTTCAGGAATCAAGGTTTCGCCAGAAGTCGAGGATGGGGTTGAACACAAAGGTTTGGACCAAGGCCACCTCCTCCCCGACCACGGCGTACATGCGGCTTCCATCATGGGTCATGAGGGTGCCATCGAGGTTGTACTCGTCGATGATGGGGGCTTTCCAATGCAAGTCCATGGGGACGATGCGGCCATCGCGGTATTGAACTTCGAGGCGCCAAGCGGCCGGACTGGATTTCAGGCTGTCCTCTTGTGCGGCCGTGAGGTGGCTGTCCCAAGTCTCGATGTGAACGTCACACATCCGCAGCCATTGATCGCGCAAGTCGGCCTGAGCCGGTTGTACCATGTTGCCATCGGCCAGCTTCAGCGTCTGCTGATCTTCGGTCCACGTCATCGTGGCTTCCATGCCGCTGTCGTCGAGTGGAACCGCATGAATGGATGCGATGGCCTCGGGCCGCGACTCGTAGACGCCCGTGTAGCGCCATTCGTTTTCAGAAGTGAAAAACCGCGTGGAGAGGAAGCCCGTAAAGCCTTCCATGTGTGTGATGTAGGGTTCTGAAGACCGTCCCTCACCTGGCAATTCGAGCAGCATGTGTGTGCCGGTGTGACTTTGAGTCGGGGTTCCGATGAACCAAGTCTTGCTCGGGGTGGTGGCGCCATTCAAGTAGATGTCGACGCGCTTGCCGGAGGCGGCCATCATCTTGAGGACGCCCTCTTTGGCAGATTGCTGGACGGGCTGTCGGACTGAGACCCTCTTGAACGTTTTCAGGAGAAGGTCAGTAGCGTCCTTTCGCGCCCACCTCGTTCCATTGAGGGCCCACAATCCGAGCGGATGAGCCCCGCGTTCGAGAACGGCCACACCGCCTTGCGCGTCCGCGATGCGAATGCGGGTGACTTCGGAGGTGTCGGCAATCGCAAAGTGGGTACTTCGGTCGGCCTCCAGAGCGCCAGATTCAGGACGGGTGCTCAGAAAAATGGCCACGCCTGCAAGCGCGAGGGCGACAAAAAGGGTCAGGCGGCTTCGGGTCATGGGGTCAGGCGTTTCGGGTCCAGCGGCGGCGGCGAAGTGCCGGCATGGTCAATCCCAAGAGCAAAACGAGGGCAATGGGCGCCCCCACAGCCGACAAGCTCCACCGAGATTCGGAGCCGAGGATGCGGCGCTCGTCGAGCGGGCGATACGCGATCGTCCTCGATCGAAGGCTGATTTGGGAAGCGTCGTCCAGCAGGTAGCTGACCGCGTTGAGGAGCCACTCTTTGTTGTCGTAGATGACGCGTTGGCTGTACCGGTCAAACCCGAGGGGCAGCGGTGCAATGCCGCCTTCGACAGGTCGGGTGTTGTTGCGGATGAAGTCCGCGTCGGAAACGACGATCATGCGGCCGTCTTCCGTGGCCTCTTGGAAGGCAAAGTCCGGGTCATCTCGCAGGTCCTTGTTGAGCCTGAGCGCATAGAAACTGTCGAATTTCCCTTCCAGCAGAACGGCAAGTGGGTGTCCTTCCGGCTGTCCGGTCTCGAAGTGTTCCGGGGGCAAATTGACCACGCCGCTGGCGACCCGAACTGGCGCGTTGTAGACCACGGAGCGCGGAGAGCTGCGCAGCAAGACTTCGCTATGGCGTCGGTCATTCACATTGACGAGGTCCATGGAACTGACGAAGTCGAAGTGGACCGGGTCGAGGTTGGCGCAAATTGGATGTGCATCGGGCGTGGACAATGCCACGGGCGCGAAATACCAGTTGAACATTTGCATGTTCCGGTGGTCCCCCATTGGACCCGCGTTCAGCATGATGGGCGCGCATTGGGCGTCGAGGACCAGGTTCCGGTTCAAGCGGATGCCGTGGTGGAAGAACCAATCGAAGAGCCCTGTTTCCCGGGTGGTCGCCAGCGTCTGCTCTTTGCTGCGCAAGCTGTCGAGGTCTGTCGCCAGCGGGTCTACCAGCCACAGCATGCGCCCCCCATTCATCAGATATTGGTCCAGCAGCAGCTTGTCCCGGTCGCTGAAGGTGGAGTCAGGACCGGCCACGATGAGCGCGTCGAATTTGGGTTGGCGCCGAGGGCGGCCCTCCACTTTCTCGCAGAGGGCGTCCACAGCGCCGTCGAGGCGGACGTCCACGACATCCGCGGTTTCGGAGAGCGTGGTGGTGAAGTCTGCGGTTTCCACAGGCAGCCAGCACCCGTGTCCTTGGAGGATGCCCACCACGGGACGGCGGTTCCGAAGGCCCAAACGGATGGCCTGGCCCAAATTGAACTCCACCTGATTGATGGCGTTTTGGACCATGACTTCGTCGGGGTCCATGTTTTCGGAGCGCAGGAATTGGACGGGGTAATCGACCCCGCGCACCGTGACCATGGCACAGGGCCAGATGTTTTGGAAGGCCGTCACCCCCGCTTCCCGAGACGCAATGCGGGTGAACCGAAGCCCCTGCTCATACAAGGCCAATTCTGTCTCGCCAATGGTTTTTTCGTCCCCGGACTCGGCCACATTGACAAACTGCCACCGAACCTGGCCGTCACTCTTCCGTGAAAACGTCCGCAGTTTCGATTGGATTTCGTCAGCCAGCCTGCGGTACCGGGCTGGGAAGTCGCCCTCGAGATAGCACCGGACCAACACCTCCTCCCCTCCTGCGGCCAGATCGTCCAACATGGATTCCGTCGCGCCGGACAGGCTGTGCCGTTGGTCTTCGGTCACGTCCAAGCGAATGGACCATTGGGCCAGAATGGCGAGCACCGCCACGCTGAGCAGCGCCACGCGCCAGCCTTTGCCCTCTTGACCTTGTAGCCGCTGCAATGCGCTCATGACCGTTTGGGTTGAAGGTGGTGTTGGGCCAAGGCCAAGGCCAAAGCGATGTAGGCTGCAAACCAAGCCACATCTGCGAGGATGACCACCCCTGTGCCAATGGAGCGAAAGTGGGTTTCCATGCCCAGCCACAAGACCATGTGGTCGGCAGCGCCAAAGAGGGCGTAAGATCCGAGGGCAGAGGGGCCGTAATACAGGACGAGACAAGCGAGGGCGGAAGACAGAAAGGCCACCACTTGACTGTCGGTTCTGGAGGAGGCCACGAGCCCCGTGGCCACAAAGGCCGCTCCAAGCAGGAGGAGTCCGAGGTAGCCGGCCAAAACCGCACCGCCGTCGATGTTGCCGACGGGGTTGCCCAACGCGTGCAACACGGCGTATCCGGCGAGGGTGGGCAGCAGGGCCGCCACAACGAGGGTGGTGCCGGCCAGGAACTTGGCCCAGACAATTCGGTGCGCATCCAATGGATGGGCCAAGAGCAACTCCAAGGTCCCGTTTTTCCGCTCCTCCGCAATGGAGCGCATGGTGATGGCGGGGATCAAGAACAGAAACACCCAGGGGGTGAACAGAAAGAACGAGGTCAGTTCAGCAACGCCGGTTTCGAGGAGGTTCCATTGTCCGGGAAACACCCAGTGAAACAACCCGCTGACCAACAAGAACACCGCGAGCACCACGGCTCCGATGACGGAGGACAGAAAAGCGCGGAGTTCCTTTTTGTACAGGGCGAGCATGAATCGGGTCCGAAATTAAGTTGCCCAAAGCAGGGAGTGGGTCTTGGCAACCGCGGGTTCTGCAAACAAAGCCTTCGTCGCGGGCCAGACTTCACCGAACAGGGCGCTGTTGCGATACGCATTGAGCGCGTCCTCGCTTTCCCAGATGCTGACCGTGCCCATGAGATGGGGTTCCGCCGGGTCTTGGATCAATTGAACGGATGTGCAGCCTGGTTGGCTGGCGATTTGCCTGCGGTGTCGCTCGAACAGAGCAAGGAACTCCCCGACACGCTCTGGCTGAAAGGTCATGTGGACGGTGCGCAGGATCATCTCAGAGCAGGCTTCCCATTTGGGCCGAATTGTCGAATTCGATGCGCACGGTATCCCCGACTTTCAGGCCAAACAATTGGCTTGCACCTCCCCCGCTGCCCTCCGCTCCGTGGTGGATGGCAATTTCAAGAAGCCCCATGTGGTTGAACAGGGCCACCCGTTCCCCGCTGGGCACCTCGGAATAGGTGCGGTGGATGGTCGTGACGTTCATGCGCGCGGCCCGCAACGGGATTTTGAACGGGCGCTCCTTCCCCACTTCCCGGAACAACCGCTGGTCGATGTTGGTCACCAGGTTGCCGAAGCTGTCCACGTGAAGGATGACCCCTTGAAGGTAATCCGCGCCTTGAAGGGGACGTTGCCATTCGCTTTCCACCCAACCTGCGGACTTGGGGCCAATCACCGCTGGAACGCCACCTTGAACCAAGTGACAGGCCACTTGAACAAACACATGCCGCTCCGGGAAGGTCAGAATGTCGCTTTCGGAAGGCACGGAGATGTCGTGCAGGGCATCCGGTTCTCGATCGGCGATCAAGCTAAAAATGCCATCGTCGAGCCCCACATAGAATTGGTGGCCGAGCTCCATGACTTTGTGGATGTAATCCTCAGCAGGATTGGTGTTGATGGCGATGAGGTGAACGGTGCCTTTGGGGAAGTGGGCCGCAGTGGCGCGCAGTGCGAAAGCCGCTTGATTCGTGTCAAAGGGGCGGATTCCGTGGGTGATGTCCACAATGCGGATGGAGGGATCGTGCTGAATGATCGCCGCTTTCAACGCCGCCGTGTACAGGCTGTCTGCTCCGTAATCGGAGGTCAAGGTCACAATGCGGGGTGCGGTTTCCGAGGTGCTCATCGCCATTCAAAATTCCACAACCCGCGCGGAGTAGCTTTGCAGTCTCGATGAAACTTCTCCCCACATTGCCCCAAATTCATGGCTTCTGAACGCCGATTCACCCTGCCGGACATGATGCCGCTCGAATTCTTCGGCGTCGGACATCGGAAGTTTGCCACGCTCAAGTCCCATTTCCCCAAGCTCAAATTGGTGGGGCGCGGCAATGAGGTCAAGGCCATGGGGGCCAAAGATGACCTGGATGTGTTTGCGGCAAAATGGGAGCTTCTCATGTGGCACATGGAGCGCTACGGAAAGCTGGAGGAAGACGACATGGAGCGGCTCATTCGCGAAGACGGTGCGGCCATCCGCAAATCCGCTTCTGACGACGACACCTTGGTCTATGGCCCAGGTGGCTTACGCGTCACAGCCAGGACCCCCAACCAGCGCAAATTGGTGGAGGCGGTTCGTCAGAATGACATGGTGTTTGCCATCGGGCCCGCAGGTTCGGGCAAGACCTATACGGCTGTGGCCTTGGCCGTTCAAGCCCTCAAGGAGAAGCGGGTTCGCCGCATCATCATGACCCGGCCCGCTGTGGAAGCTGGCGAGAACTTGGGATTTCTGCCCGGGGACCTCAAGGAGAAGCTCGATCCCTACATGCAGCCGTTGTACGATGCACTGACGGACATGCTTCCCTATGACCGGGTGGCGGATCACCTTGAAAAAGGTGTCATCGAGATCGCCCCCCTCGCCTTCATGCGAGGTCGAACGTTGGACAAGGCGTTTGTCATCCTCGATGAGGCGCAGAATGCGACCGTGGCACAGATGAAGATGTTCCTGACCCGAATGGGCAAGTCGGCGACATTTATCGTGACAGGGGATGCCTCTCAAGTGGATTTGCCGCGGAAGCAAGAAAGTGGCTTGCGCTTCGCGCGCCGGGTTTTGCGCGGTGTGGAAGGCCTGTCATTTGTGGAGTTGACGGGGGCGGATGTGGTCCGACATGCCTTGGTCAAACGGGTGATCCAGGCTTTTGAGAACGAAGAGTCCAAGGGCCATGAGGGTGGCATGGGGCCCTCCATCGGGGCGGTTCCCCCCAAGAAATGGCACCGAGACGATGCCCCTGCGCAAGAGGATGACGACAACGCTTCCGATATTGCGGCGCCGGAATCATGAGCACCACCCTTCATCCCACTCCGCTCTACGAGCAGCAACTGCATTTTGAGGGCGAAACCCAATTTTATCGAGGCAAAGTGCGCGATGTGCACACCCTCGAAGATGGCCGCTTGTTGATGGTGGCCAGTGACCGCATTTCCGCGTTTGACGTGGTGTTGCCTCGCCCCATTCCCTTCAAGGGACAGGTCTTGAATCAGCTGGCCGCCCACATGTTGCGCGCCGTGGCCGACATCGTTCCGACGTGGTTCGAGGACGCACCAGACCCCAATGTGGCCATTGGCCAACGCTGTGAGCCCATTCGATTGGAGATGGTGATTCGCGGGCATTTGACGGGCCACGCGTGGCGGACTTACCGCGATGGTGGCCGAACCCTGTGCGGCGTTTCGCTTCCGGAAGGCATGCAGGAGCACGATCCTTTTCCAGAGCCCATCATTACCCCGGCCACCAAGGCTGAGGAAGGACACGATGAGGACATCAGTGAGGCGGACATCCTGTCGCAAGGCATCGTCTCTGAGGAGGTGTACCGTGAAATGGAGCGCGTGACGCGGGCCCTGTTTGCCCGGGGCCAGCAGATGGCAGCAGAACGCGGACTCATCCTCGTCGACACCAAGTACGAATTCGGCCTTCACGAAGGCGAATTGATGCTCATGGATGAGGTGCATACGCCGGACAGCAGCCGCTATTTCCACCGCGATGGTTTTGAAGAGCGGCAGGCTGCGGGTGAGCCCCAAGCGCAGCTCAGCAAGGAGTTTGTGCGGGAGTGGCTGATTGCAGGCGGGTTCATGGGGCAAGAAGGCCAGGCCATCCCGGAGATGACCGATGAGTTTGTGAATTCGGTGACCGACCGGTACATCGGGTTGTACGAGCAGGTGACCGGCATGGCGTTTGAGCGTCCAGAGGAAGCCGACACCGTGCTTCGCATCCAAGACAACGTCGAGACGTGGCGCCTAAAGCACTGAAGAACGCGCCGTGGCGCGAGGATGCCATCCAGACGGTCCGCGCTTTGAAAGCGGGGGGCGTCGTGCTGTACCCGACCGATACGGTGTGGGGATTGGGGTGTCGCGCGGACGATGAGGAGGCCCTCGACGCCTTGTACGCCCTCAAGGGACGTCCTGGTGGACAGCCCTCCTTGGTGCTGGTGGACGCGGAAGGATTGCTGGAGGAGTACGCGAATCCGGTTCCCGAGATCGCGTGGGACTTGCTGCGCGAGGGAGGTGGGCCAGATAGCCGACCCATGACATTGGTGTTGCCGGGAGGCCGTGGGGTGGCCCCGGCCCTGCTCGCCGAGGATGGCAGCTTGGCCATTCGCGTGGTCCACGATCCGTTTTTGCAGTTCATCCTGCGGGGCATCGATGTGCCCCTGGTCAGCACGTCGGCGAATTTGACGGGCCAGCCGACGCCCGGGCATTTTTCCGAGATCCCGAAGGCGATTCGCGCCGGTGTCGACCACGTTTGTGTCACCGGGCGTGACCGCAAGTGTGGCGCGTCTTCGAGCATGGTGAAGCTCGACGCGGCGGGGCGAATCAACATCTTGCGCCCGTGAACTTCGCGAAGGAGCTCCAGCATCCGGTTTTTAGGGCCGTGGGCGCAGAAGCGGACCGAAAAGGTCAGCCGGCCTTTGCCATCGGTGGGTTTGTGCGCGACTTGTTGCTGAATCGCCCTTGCAAGGACATTGACATTGTGGTCGAAGGCAGCGGCATCGACTTGGCCAAAGCTGCGGCCAAGACCTTGAATGCCGGAAAGGTGTCCGTCTTCAAGAATTTTGGAACGGCCATGTTCAAGGCCGGCGATGTGGAGGTCGAATTCGTGGGTGCACGAAAAGAGTCCTACCAGCGTGGCAGCCGAAAGCCCATCGTGGAGGACGGCACCATCGAAGACGACCAAAATCGCCGGGACTTTACCATCAACGCATTGGCCATTCGCCTCAACGAAGAAGGATTCGGGGAGCTGGTCGACCCTTTTGGAGGCCTACTCGACCTCGAAAATCGCATCATCCGGACCCCACTTGATCCCGATGTGACGTACAGCGATGACCCACTTCGGATGTTGCGTGCGGTTCGCTTTGCCGCCCAACTGGGCTTTCGGATTGAAGAAGAGAGTTTGGCCGCCATTTCACGCAATGCCGCACGTCTGGACATCATCTCTGCGGAGCGCATCCATGTGGAACTCAACAAGGTGTTGCTCAGCCCGAAGCCCAGCGTGGGGTTCAAGCTGATGTTCCGCACCCGTTTGCTTCACCAGTTCTTTCCGGAGATGGTCGCTTTGAAGGGGGTGGAACGCCGCAATGGGATTGGCCACAAGGACAATTTCTACCACACCTTGGAGGTCGTGGACAACGTGTCGGCGGCCAGCGACAAACTCTGGCTGCGCTGGGCGGCCTTGCTGCACGACATTGCCAAACCGCCCACCAAGCGGTTTCACCCCGATCACGGCTGGACCTTTCATGGCCACGAGGACCGCGGCGCGCGAATGGTGCCCAAAATTTTCAAGCGCCTCAAGCTGCCGTTGGACCACCAAATGAAGTACGTCCAGAAGCTGGTGCTCCTTCACCTTCGCCCCATTGCCTTGACCAAGGAGGAAGTCACGGACTCTGCGGTCCGTCGGCTGCTCTTTGAGGCGGGTGACGATGTCGATGACCTGATGATGTTGGCACGGGCTGACATCACGTCTAAGAACGAAGCCAAGGTGGAACGCTACTTGCGCAACTATGATGTGGTCGTGCGCAAGTTGGTGGAGGTCGAGGAAAAAGACCGGGTGCGAAACTTTCAGCCGCCGGTCAGCGGAGAAGACATCATGGCCCACTTTGGCATCCCCCCTTGCCGTCCGATTGGTGCCATCAAGAATTTGATCAAGGACGCCATCATGGATGGCCACATCGAAAATGACCCCGCTGCGGCGAAGTCGTTGATGGAGGAGTATGGCCCGCGCATCTTGCACGCGTGGAAAGACATCGAGGTGCGCCGGTCTGAGGGAGAGTTTGGCGAGAAAGCGGCCCGCGATGCGTTTGATGCGTGGCTCGATGCCCTCGAGCTCACCCCTTCCAGCCGTCCTTGAGGGTCACCGACCGGTTCCAAACCGGATGACCGGCCTCGGCGCTTCGTTCGGGATCCAGTGAGAAATAACCGAGGCGCGTGAACTGAAAAGGTGCGCTGGAGTCGACCTCAGCCAGGGAGGGCTCGAGCTTACAGCCTGTCCGGATTTCAAGGCTGTTGGGGTTGAGGAATTCCGTGAAATCCTGGCCCTCATGCCCGTCGGGATTGGGGTCGGAGAAAAGGCGGTTGTACAGGCGCACTTCCGCGTCGATGGCCGTGGCCGCATTGACCCAATGCAGGGTGCCCTTGGCTTTGATGCCACTGGTGTCCGATCCGCTGCGGCTGTCCGGGAAGTACTCGACGTGGACCTCCTCCACCCGGCCGTCTGCCCCCACCACGTGGTCGACATAGCGAACGATGAAGGCGGATTTGAGCCGCACCGTTTTGCCCGGAGCGAGTCGGAACCACTTGCGGTTGGCTTCTTCCCGAAAATCGTCGCGCTCCATCCAGAGCTCACGGCTGAACGGCATGGTGCGGGTGCCGGCACTCGGGTCTTCGGGATTGTTCTCGGATGGAAGCGCTTCCGTCTGCCCTTCCGGGTAATTCGTGATGACCAATTTGATCGGGTCCAACACGGCCATGGCGCGCATTGCCGTGCGGTTCAAGTGCTCCCGCAAGGCCCACTCGAGTAGACCGAAATCAATGACGTTCTCGCGCTTGGCAATGCCCACGCGGTCGCAAAACGTGCGGATGGAATCCGGTGTGAAGCCCCGGCGCCGGAGGCCGCTGATGGTGGGCATTCGCGGGTCATCCCATCCATCCACGTGCCCCTCTTCGACCAACCGCAACAGCTTGCGCTTCGACATGATGGTATGGTCGAGGTTGAGTCGGGCGAATTCGATCTGTCGGCTGGGGAAGATGCCGAGCTGTTCGATGAACCATTCGTACAGCGGACGGTGCACCTCGAACTCGAGCGTGCACAAGGAATGGGTGATGCCCTCGATCGAGTCGCTCTGACCATGGGCGAAGTCGTACATCGGGTAGATGCACCAATCGTCTCCCGTGCGGTGGTGGTGGGACCGTTTGATTCGGTAAATCAGCGGGTCGCGCATGTGCATGTTGGGATGCGCCATGTCGATCTTGGCCCGCAAGACGCAATGGCCATCCGGGTGGACGCCTTGCCGCATTTCGTCGAAGAGTTGAAGGTTTTCTTCCACGGACCGGTCCCGGTAAGGGCTGTGGGTTCCCGGTGAAGTGGGGCTTCCCTTCCGGGCCGCCATGTCCTCGGCACTCTGGTGATCGACGTAGGCCTTTCCCTTGCGAATCAAGTCGACCGCGAAATCGTGCAGCTGCTCGAAATAATCGCTGGTGTAATGCTCACCTCCGTTCCAGTCATAGCCGAGCCAGGACACATCGCGCCGAATGGCGTCGACGTATTCTTGACTCTCTTTTTCTGGATTGGTGTCGTCAAAGCGCAGGTTGACCGTCCCGTTGTATTTCTCTGCAAGCCCGAAACTCAAGCAGATGGCCTTGGCATGCCCGATGTGCAGGTATCCGTTGGGTTCGGGCGGGAACCGGGTGTGAATGTGCCCGTGCTTGCCAGCGGCCAAGTCATCTGCGATGATTTGTTCGATGAAGTGCAGAGAGGGGCGTTCTGCGTCGGCATGGGTGTGCTCGGAACGGGCAGTGTCGGACATGGTGCAAATTTATTCCGTAGACAAGCGCCGCGCTCCATGTTTGGGTACGTTCATCCCTTTCATTGAACCGAAGCAGTGCGGATTGGTTGAGGAGATGTGAAAACCCAACATCTGACCCCAGTGCAGGATGTGATTCGCTTCCGACTTCGTCGGGGAGACCGGGTCGTGGGTTGGATGCGTGAAGAGTCCACCGGTCAGATGTTTTTCAGTCGCGACGGGCTCTGGTGGTCTGGTCGGCGCATCGAATGGACCGACCGGGACCGGTGCAGCGGATTGCAGGATGTGGATGGGCGCTGGTTGCACGAAGGAGACGTGCTGCAACCCGTGGCGTGTCCTTGGTGGCAGCGCCGCCACCGTTGGGGTGTTGCTTGCTCTGTGGAATCCGGATGGGCCATTTACCGAACCAGCCCCTTGCGGGGCTGGTTGCGGGAGGGCGAATCCGAGATGGAGAGCCGTCAGTGGCGCTGGGCCGGCGTATTGTGGCGCTGAGCTCAGAGCAATTGGATGCGCTTCATCAGCTCATCCTTGTACGTCCTTGAGATTGGAATCTCGTCGTCATCAATGCGGATGACAAATTGGAACGTGTCGATGTGGGTGACCCGATCGATGTTGATGACGAAGTTTCGGCTGACCCGAACAAAGTCCTCCGCCGGAAGCTTGAGCAGCAAGTCCTTCAAACTGGCCTTCACATTGTATTTGCGCTCTCCAACGTGAATGGCGCTGTACTTGCCCTCCACTTCAATGAAGCGCACATCACTCAAATGAATGCGGCGCAGCTTGTTCCCCACTTTGGTGAAGAAGTGCTTCGGTTTCACCTGAATGGTCTCCAATTCCTCTAAGGCATGGGTGACCGCTTCTTCCAGTTCACTGGCTGAACCTTGAACCTCTCCATTGGCCATGGCCACCTCTAGATCGAGAATCGCCAGACTGTTCTGGGCACTCAGCTGTTCGAGGAAGTCTTTGAGTCCATTGCTGCGTTCTGTCACCAAGACCAAATCCGGTGGAGTGAACAGACAAATGCCTGCGGCTTCTGCCGCTTTGCTGGCGATTCGCACATCACAACCCAACTCTTCGAGGTGTTGCTGCGGTGCAGTCGTGGCTCGGGAGCCGCCGAGAATCAGGATGTTGGGTTTACGTACCATGTCAAGAGAGGAACACCATGTCCTTCAGTTTGTTCCGCGCGCCCGATTTAGGGGTGTAGGTGGCTTGAATTGGGGTATGTGATGTCGATATCCGGTTCGCTTTGCCATGCCTTGACGCGCTAGCTTTGCATGGTGCAGAACGTGATTCAGTTCCAAATCGATGAAGAAACGCTCGTTGAAGAAAGCGTGGCGTTGGATGAAGCGGTCTCCGGAGGGTGGCACATCGTGCTCTACAACGACGATCACAACACCTTCGATCATGTCATTGAGTGCTTGATGGCGTATTGCGGTCACGAGCTGTTGCAAGCGGAGCAATGCGCCTTGATTGTGCACACCAAAGGCAAGTGCTCCGTCAAGAATGGGGACTACGATGAGCTTGAGCCCATTTGCACAGCGCTCCTCGAGCGTGATTTGTCGGCGGAGGTGGAGCCGGTTTGATGTCCTCAGGCTCGCACAGAATTCCCTACTTTCCGCGGTCAGAGCCTTGAACCCGTGAACCTGCATTTTCCGTATTCTCTCATCCTCTTGTGCGGGTTGCTGAGTCCGCACTTGGCTCAATGTCAATGGGATGACTACACCGAGTTCTATTTGCTGGAGGGGACGACACAGGCGAGCTGGCTGGGATGCGGAATGAGCTTGGCTGACTTCAATTTGGATGGGTTGGAAGATGTGACGTTGGCCAACAGCGACGGGACTGTAGTGGCGTATGCCCAACAGTCACAAGGGGGGTTTCAGCTGGCTTACCAATGGCCAGGTGACGTCCAGGCGCAAGGACTGTCTTGGGCAGATTTTGACGGAGATGACGATTTGGATTTGCTGGTCAGTCGCAGGTTTGGCCGCATTGAGTTGTACATGAGCGATGGGGTGTCCTTGACCGAGGAAGCGCTTTCGCGTGGGTTTCCAGACGATGTCAGCAGTGAGGCGCGGGGATTCTCCGTCGCAGATTATGATGGTGACGGCGACATCGATGTGTACCTGTGCATGTACCATGACGGGACCACGGGGCTTTCGGAAAATGTCCTGTACAACAACGATGGGCACGGACACTTCACGGATGTGACCGAGAGCGCTGGCGTGGGCAATGGCCTGAAGCACAGTTTTCAAGCCGTGTGGTATGATGAAAATGGCGACGGCTTGCTCGACCTGTGGGTGATCAACGATCGGCAGGTGTTCCCCAATGCGTTTTACCGCAACCTTGGAAATGGTGTGTTTGAGGATGTCTCAATTGACTTGAATCTGGCACAAGGCATCAGCGCCATGTCGGCCACGATTGGAGACCCGGACAACGATGGCCAGATGGAGCTGTTTTGCAGTGACGTAGAGGGCGTCCCCAACATCATGATGGACAGAAATGGCGGGGTCTATCAGTCCGTGGGGTCCCTATGGGGAGTGGATGGCATGCGCTACAGTTGGGGCGGATGCTGGGTGGATGCGGATGGTGACATGTGGAGTGATTTGATGGTAGGGACTTATCGGTTCCCCAATTCACTGCCCTACGACAACTATTTCTATCTGAACGCTCAATTCACCGCTCCCTTCACCGATGAAACGGAGTTATGGCCCAACGAGCAGACCCAAGTTTATGCTGTTGGTGCTTTGGATGTCAACCAAGATTTGGCGCCGGATGTCTGTGCATTCGGCAACTCCCCCTTCGCACAGGTGCTGCAAAACACCACACAGGATGATGAAGTGCCCCCCCACCGTCTTGTGGTCGAACTCTGCGCCACGTCCGGTCACGCTCAGGCTTTTGGGGCTCAATTGACGGTTCATTCTGGCGGCATCGCCCAGACGCAGATTGTCACCAATGGCTCCGATTACATGACCCAGCAGTCCACGCACCGGTTCTTCGGACTGGCTGACCATGCCGTGGTGGACTCGCTCGTTGTCCAGTGGCCAGGTGGCCTTCGGGAGGTGTGGTACGATGTGGACGCGGATCAAGTCTTGCGCTTGGTGGAAGGTGAGACCACCGCGCAAGCCGCAGTATCTGGTGGCGAATGTCACGGCGATTCCGCTTGGGTGCATTTCCCATTTGACGCGCCCATGAAACGTTGGAATGGGACCGTGATCGAGCAGGACAGCGTGTTGCTGACTTCAGGTGGGGAGCACATTTTGAAATGTGAGTGGCTCAATGGATTGTTCACGTGGTCGGACACCATTTTTTGGGACCCTGCCCCACCGCATTCGTTGACGGTGGAGTGGACCGAGCCGCTGTGTGCCGGGGAGCCAGGGCTGTTGGGATGGATTGCCGACCCGGAGTTTCAGGTTGAATTTGCTGGCATCGGAAGTGAAATTTGGTCGGCCGTGGAGGTGGGCTTGGAGGCGCCAGCAGGAACGTGGGATCTGGTGACCATCCATCCGGAGACAGGTTGCACGCAAGTGCACCCCTTCACATTGCCAGAGCCTGCTCCATTGGGCATTTACATCGACTATCAGCCGGCGCTGTGTCATGACGACGTGGCCTTGGCTTTGGCCGAAGGGTATGGCGGTACACCGGATTATCTCGTCAATTGGAATGGCGCCAACCCCGCCGATTTGTCGGATGGCCCCGTCACCGTTTCCATGACAGACGGCGCTGGATGTGAATTGGACACCACGTGGGTGGTGAGCCTGCCGGCGCCATTGGCGTTTGAGGTCGACTTGACTCCGGAAGATGAGGGAGGCGACGCGGCGATTGCGCTGGACATTGAGGGGGGCACGGCGCCGTATGACATCCTCTGGAACGACGGAACGGTCAACGACACGTTGCTCGAGGGGTTGTCACAAGGTGTCTATAGCTGGGTCATTCAGGACGCCAACGGGTGCGTCACATTGGGCCTTCAAGAGGTGTGGAACCTCGGCGCCGATTCAGAGTCCGGACATGCGGTCCAATGGCATGTGGAGGATGGTCAACCGGTTCTCACCGGTGGCCGTTCCTTCCCATTTCGAGTCTCTGCCTACACCTTGGATGGCCGTTTGGTGCTGGACCGGCATCTTCAAGGGCCTTGTCCTTGCCCATTGGATGCAGCAGAGTGGCCATCGCACGGCGTTCTGCTGGTCAGGGACGGCCGCGGCGAAGTGCTGCTGAGAACGGTTTACTGACCCGCAGCTTTGAGCCGGTCGATTTCGGCCAAGGGGTCTTCTGCCTTGAATACGCTGCTTCCCGCCACGAGAACATCGGCGCCTGCTTGCACCAATTCAGTGGCGTTGCCGCGGCCCACACCGCCGTCGACTTCGATGAGGAATGGGGCGCCGCTCTCTTGACGTAGGGCTGCCAACCGGGCCACTTTGGAGGTGGTGTTGGCGATGAATGTTTGACCTCCGAAGCCTGGATTGACGCTCATCAAACAAACCAGGTCGAGGTCTCCCAACACCTCTTCGATGGCCGACAGCGGGGTGTGGGGGTTCAATGCGACACCGGCTTTCATGCCCGCCTCACGGATGGCCCCCAGGGTGCGGTGCAAATGGGTGCAGGCCTCGGCATGAATGGTGAGCACAGCGGCATTGAGCTTGGCGAAATGACCGATGTAACGGTCTGGCGCTTCGATCATCAAGTGCACATCCAAGGGCTTTGTGGCGTGGCGCCCAATGGCTTCAATGACGGGCATGCCATAACTGATGTTGGGGACGAACAAACCGTCCATCACGTCAATGTGGTGCCAGTCGGCATGGCTGCGTTCGACCATCTCGACATCACGTCCAAGGTGGGCGAAGTCAGCAGCGAGCAGCGAAGGGGCGATGAGGTGGGCCATGGCGCGAAAATGGCCACTTCCGGCATGGAGTCCGAATATTGCAGCATGGCTTTATCGACATCCTCCCCCACTTCTGCGTCCGGCGGCTTTGAACGGCCGTGCTGCGTGGGGTTGACGGGGGGAATGGGTTCTGGTAAATCCACCGTCGGGAACATCCTCCGGACCCTCGGCTACCCGGTGTACGATGCGGATCGGGCCGCCAAATCTCTGTATCGCCGCCATCCGGATTTGTTGCGCCGCGTGGCGGCGCATTTTGGTTCAGACATTCTTCAGTCTGGAGGCCAGCTCAATCGGCCCAAGTTGGCTTCCATCGTTTTCCAAAATGCAGTGGCATTGTCGGAACTCAATGACATGGTCCACCCTGTGGTTTGGGCCGATTTCAGCCAATGGATGGCGGCGCATCACAAGCAGGGATTGCCCCTCGTATTCAAGGAGTCGGCCATCTTGTTCGAATCGGGTTCTGACAAGGACTGTGACGAGGTGTGGGCCGTCTCTGCACCCGAGTCCATGCGGCTTCAAAGGGCGATGGGTCGGGACGGCCTCTCCAAGGAAGACATTCACCACCGAATGGCGCATCAGATGGCCGCCCATGAGGTGGAGTCCCGCGCAAATCGGGTGTTGGACAACAGTGGCCGCATCCCTGTGATCCCGCAATTGCAGGTTGCCTTGAATTCCCTTCTAAAGCCAGGCAACGCTTGACGTCTTGAGTCGTCTAAGAGGTGCCTTACCTGATTCCCATGTTCCGCCCGTTGCACGCCTTTTTGGCATGGACCTTTGTATTTATGTCGTGGGTGTCTCCCATTCACGCCCAGCTTGACGACGTGTCCTTGGATCATTTGATCGAGGGCACCACCATGGGCAGTTGGTTCGGAGCGGGATTGAGTACGGTGGATTTCGACCAGGATGGATGGGATGACGTCAGTGTTTCGTCGTCGGATGGGACGGTCAAGCTGTATCTCGGAGGGGAAGATGGCCTCGAATTGCACCATGTCTTTCAATACGACCACGAAGCCAAGGCAGTGCTTTGGGTGGATGTCGACAATGACGGCGACTTGGATTTGCTCACCGGCGTGATGAACGAAGGCGTATATCTGCACATCCGCCACGCGGATGGCGCACTGTATGAGGAGTCAGAGGGTCGCGGCATGCCCATGATTGACAATTGGGATGTTCGGGGAATCAGTGCAAGGGATTATGACGGAGACATGGATCTCGACCTGTATATCTGCAGTTATGAGGACCCTTATGGAGCGGTGCTTCAGCCCAACATTCTCTTGCGCAACAACGGAGGCGGATACTACAGCGACGTCACAGAAGGGGCTGGCGTGGGAAATGGCTTGATGCACAGCTTCCAAGGCGCCTGGCTGGATTGGAACGATGACGGATTGGATGACCTGTGGGTCATCAACGACAGGACCATTTTTCCCAATGCGCTGTACCGGAATGTGGGGAATGGCACTTTTGTCGATGTGGCAGAAGACATCGGAGCGAATGTGGCCATTGATGCCATGAGTGCCACCGTCTTCGACGCGGACAACGACGGGGATTGGGACCTCTACAGCACCAATACGGAAGACAATGCCAATGTCTTTCTCCGAAATGACAATGGCGCATATGTGGATGTCAGCGAGAATGCAGGCATCGCCTCCCTCCAATATGGTTGGGGCACTTGTGCCGTGGACCTGGATGGCGACATGTTCGACGACTTGATGGTGGCCACGTATCGCTTCCCGAATGCGAATCCGTACGACAATCACCTCTACATGAATGCCGGTGACGGATCGTTCGTGGACATGATCGAGGATTGGCCCAACGAGCAGTATCAACTGTACAGCATTGCCCGGATTGATTTGGATGGCGACCACGTTCCCGACATGATTGGATTGGGGAATTCGGCGCATGCACAAGTGCTGCGCAACACCAATTCAGAAGGCGCTTCTCGATTGGCCATCAAGCTCGTGGGCACCGTCAGCAATTCTCAAGCCATCGGTGCGGAGGTTCATGTGTTTGCCGGAGGGCAACATCAAATGGACCAGGTCTCCTCAGGATGTGATTATGTGACCCAGCATACCCACACCCAGTTTTTCGGATTGGATGACGAGACGATGGTGGATTCGCTCATCATTGAATGGCCATCCGGATTGGTGGAGGCCCATTTTGAGCTGCCCGTGGACACATTGTTGACGTTCATCGAGGGCACCCAAGGGGCCGAGTTGGTCGCAGAGTCGGTTGCTTGCCCCTGGTCTTCCGCCATTTGGCAGGTTCCGTTTGATCCGGAGGTGGTGGCCATGACGTGGAATGGCGTGCCCGTGGACAGTGCCCAAGTGACGGTGGATTCATCGGACGTCTACACGTTGGAGGCCACTTGGTGGGGCCAGTACACTTGGTCTGAATCCGTGGAAGTGGATTTGGCACTGCCGCCCGAGGCGGTGTTGTCGGTGGAAGCGCCCTCCTGCTATGGTGGCATGGGCATGTTGTCCTGGTCTTCCCCGGAGGCCCAATCGGCGGACATGCTCGGGTCCAGCTTGGCCAATGAGGGGGAAGGACTCGCACTCCCTGTTGGCGAATACCCATGGACTTGGCTGTATGCCGAAGGGTGTGAGGTCCAAGCGGTGATTTCGGTGGAAGCGCCGGAGATGTTGGTCATGAACCATGAGCTGGAACATCCGTCTTGTTTCGGAGAAACGGGCCAAGCCTCTGTGAATGTGCTGGGTGGAACGGAGCCGTACAGCTTGGATTGGAATGGTGCCGATCCTGCGGCTTTGTTGCCGGGAACGGTGCTGGTCACTGCAGTCGATGCCCACGGATGTGTGGACACCTTGACATTCGACGTGGTCGAGCCTTTGCCGCTGGTTTCGGAATTGGAGGTGTCTTATCCTGTTCCGGGAGACAGCGCATGGGTCTCCCTGTCGATCACAGGGGGGACAGCGCCGTATGACACCTTGTGGACCGGGGACATTTGGAACCTGGGGTGGACTGTCGCTCCCGGTGCTTTGGGGTGGGTGGTGGAAGATGCGCAGGGCTGTTTGACGGTGGGGGCGTCGGACATCGGTGCCAACCCACTCGTCGGTGTGACGCCTCAAGACGTGCCTTTCTTGTCACCTGTTCGTGTCGGGACGTCCTTGACCTGGGCCGGGCAAACCGATCGCGTGGCGCAGTGGCAGATTCTCGACCTCGCCGGCCGCGTGTGGATGGTGTCTACTGGACCCGCAACAGACTTGGATTTGTCCACGGAAGCCCCCCTCCTGTTTCACGTCCAATTGCAAGACGGCACGGTGCGCCACTGGGTGCGCTGAACGCCGGACATCAAGGCTGTCCGTCTGTGGCGAACAGTCCTGTCCAAGGTGTGCCTCCTGCAGCCAGGGCACCGCGAAACATGCCGGGGGTGTTCATGCTGAACACCGGATGCCCCTTGGTGTCCATTCCCACAATGCCCCCATCGCCCCCGAGGGCGCCCATCTCTTGGTGAATGGTGGCGTCGGCCGCCGATTGAAGGGACTGGCCACCATGCAGCATGCGTGCGTGGATGTCATGGGCGACCGCTGTGCGAATGAAGTACTCCCCCCACCCCGTTGCGGAGATGGCGCAGGTGCGGTCGTCGGCCCAGGTGCCCGCCCCGATGACCGGGCTGTCCCCGATTCGGCCATGCCGCTTGTAGGTCATGCCGCCCGTGGAGGTGCCGGCAGCGAGATGTCCATCGCGGTCGAGGGCCACGCAACCGACCGTGCCGAACTTCTCTTGGGTGGTGTCCCGTTCCAAGGCCCGCAGGTAGCGGCTGTGGGCTTTTTGGGTGTCAAACCACCCCTCTTCTGCAGGTTGCGCGCCTTGTTTTGCTGCGAATTGAGCGGCGCCCGGTCCACTGAAAAAGACGTGTTCTGATTCCGTCATGACGTCCCGAGCCACAGCAATGGGGTGCCGATAGCCTTGCAGCCCGGTGACGGCCCCGCAGTTGCGGTCCTCACCACGCATGATGCTGGCGTCGAGTTCGTGGTGGCCTTCGGCGGTGTAGACGGCGCCGCGGCCTGCATTGAACAGGCTGTCGTCTTCCAGCAGCGAAATGGTGGCCACGACGGCGTCGATGGCGCTTCCGCCGTTTTGAAGCACGGCGCCGCCTTCTTGGAGTGCAGCTTCCAGTGCGGCCCGGTAAGCGGCCTGCTGGGATGGAGAAAGCTGTTCGGTATCGAAGTGTCCCGCACCACCATGAATGGCGATGGACCAGTCGGGCCGGGGTTCAACCGGGTTTGACGCGGGTTGTGAGTCCGAGACTTGACACCCGGTGTTGAGCAGGACCACAGCCGTGGTGAGGAGGAGGAAGCGCATGGGGCAATGTACTTCGCCTGTGGAGCCGGTTCGCGTGCCTTATTTTGCCGACATGATGGAGCAGTGGCATTGGTGGACCCTGATTGTCCTTGCGTTGCTGATTGGCGAGGCTTTTTTGCCGGGGCTGGTACTAGGGTCGCTTGCTGTTGGAGCATTGGCGGGCGGATTGGCCAGCTTGGTCACCGAGGCTTGGGAGGTTCAATTCGTGGCGGCGTCCGCGGGTGCAGTGTTGTCGCTGGTGTTCCTCCGGCCACTGGCCATGAAAAAATGGTTCAGCGGAGAATCGGTGGGCACGGGCGTGGATGCCCTGCCGGGGCGCATGGTCCGGGTGACGCAGGCCTTTGACGCCCGCACAGGCCGTGGCCGCGGCCGCGTCGATGGCGACGACTGGTTGCTGGAATTTCCACAGGATTGGTCTGGCCGCCGCGATGAAGGCGAGGCCAGTCTCAACGATCCCTGCGACATCGCCGTCGGAGACTTGCTTCAAGTGGTCCGTGCCGAATCGAACGTGCTCATTGTCATCCTCCCCAACAAATCTTGAATCTCATGGAAGGCTTTTCCTTCATTTCCATCGCCCTGCTCATCCTCGCCACGGTGGTGGTGGTCCGCGGCCTGCGCATCATCAAACAGAGCGAGGCCATGGTCATCGAACGCCTCGGGCGTTACCGCACCACATTGACGGCGGGCATCAACATCATCATCCCCTTCATTGACCGTCCCCGCCCCAGTGTGTGGCGGTATGTCAAGGAAGACGCCATGGGTGAACGCGTCGCCGCTTTCAAGATGCTGGAGCGCATCGACCTCCGGGAAACGGTCTTCGATTTCCCCCGTCAAAGCGTGATCACCCGGGACAATGTGGTCACAGAGATCAATGGGTTGATCTATTTCCAGATTGTCGATCCGGTGAAAAGCGTCTACGAGATCAACAACTTGCCCAACGCCATCGAGAAGCTGACGCAAACAACCCTGCGAAACGTGCTCGGGGAGTTGGAACTCGACGAGTGCTTGTCCAGCCGGGACACGATCAACACCAAGCTTCGCGCCATCCTCGACGATGCCACCAACAAATGGGGCGTCAAGGTGAACCGCGTGGAATTGCAGGACATCAACCCGCCTCAGGACATCAAAGAGGCGATGGAGAAGCAGATGCGCGCGGAGCGCAGTCGCCGTGCCCAGATCATTGAGGCCGAGGGCACCAAGACGGCTGCGATCCTCGAGGCAGAGGGCCGCAAGGGGGCGGACATCAACCAGGCTGAGGGGGAGCGTCAGGCGGCCATCCTCGAAGCCGAAGGTCAAGCTGAAGCACGCCTGAAGGTGGCCCAGGCCGAGGCGGAAGCCATCAAGAAGATTTCAGAAGCCGTGGGCCAAACCAAGGCGGATCCGACCCAGTATCTCATTGCCGTTCGCTATGTGGAGGCTTTGGAAAAGATGATGGTCACATCCAACGACAAGTCCCGCGTGGTTTTCATGCCCTACGAAGCGAGCGGCATGCTCGGCAGCGTCGGCAGCATCAAGGAACTGCTCAAGGATTGACGCCCGCAGAACTCACCTCGGCCTTTGAGAAACTCAGGTCGGCCCATCGGGAGCAGCCCGCCTCCACCCTTCGCGAGCGGCGCGCCTTGTTGGCCGACATGCTGCGGGGGTTGCGCGACCATGAGGACGCGCTGTTGGAGGCGCTTCACCGGGATCTTGGGAAGCCTGAGGCGGAAGCCCGGTTGACAGAATTCTTCCCCATCCGCAAGGAGATGGCGTTCATGCGACGCCACCTGGGCGATTGGATGCGGCCGGAGCGCAGGCCCACGCCCCTGCAGTTGTTCGGCACACGCTCAGACATCGTCCATCAGCCCAAAGGGGTCGTCCTGGTCATCGCGCCTTGGAATTTTCCGTTGTTGTTGACCATGAAGCCCGTGATTGCAGCATTGGCTGCTGGGAACCGGGTGGTGGTCAAGCCCCCGGAGCAGGCGCCGGAAACGTCCAAGGTCATGGCCCGTTGGATGCGTGCAGCCTTGCCGGAGGACCGGGTTCAAGTGGTGCTGGGAGGCCCCGAAGAAGCCGCCCACTTGACCACCCTTCCCTTCAACCACATCTTCTTCACGGGCGGCACCCGAACCGGCCGGAAGGTCATGGAGGCTGCGGCGGCGCATTTGACCCCGCTGACGTTGGAGCTGGGTGGTAAAAGCCCCGCGATCCTAGACAACACTGTGGATGCTGAGAAGGTGGTTCCCAGTTTGGCTTGGGGCAAGGCCTTGAACGCAGGCCAGGTCTGCATCGCACCGGACTACTTGTTGGTGGAGGCCGGCGCGGTACCCCAAGTGGTCGAGGCGTTTTCCAGCACGTGGCGGAATTGGTTTGGGGAGCACATGGCGGAGTCCGAGCATTATGGCCGTGTGGTCAACGACGCACAGTTTGACCGGCTGGTGGAGACCCTGGACGACGCGTTGGCCCAAGGGGCGACGGTGGAATTCGGTGGGCGATATGACCGCGAGCGGCGCTTCATGGAGCCCACGTTGCTCACTGGCGTCACCCCAGACATGCGGGTGATGCGGGAAGAGGTGTTCGGTCCCCTCCTGCCCTTGCTCACTTGGGAGCGGCCGGAAGAGGTCCCCGAGCGCATTGCCGGTGTCAAGGACCACCCCCTGTCCATGTACATCTTCAGCCGCAATCGGCGGCGGATCCGCCATTGGTTGGAGGCCACGCGCTCCGGCACGGTGGGCATCGGGGCGACGGTGGTCCAGATTGCCAACCCTGACTTGCCGTTTGGTGGCGTACAGGCCTCAGGAGCCGGCCGGGCCAATGGTCGTGCGGCCTTTGACGAGTTCTCGAACCGCCGGAGCGTATTGCGCAAGCGCAGTCCCATCACGGCGCTGCCTCTGTCCTACCCGCCGTTTACGCCATTCAAAGCGGCCTTGGCGCGCTGGGTGTCCCGGCATCTGTGAGCGGCACAGGGGCATGACGGCCAAGGCTTCAGCCCCGCCATGGCGTACCTTGCTTTGATGCTTGTTCAGACGCATTTCCCCCGGAAGTTGGCGCCCCAGCGCTACGACCAGTACCTGGCTTCAGGCTGGTTTCGTGGAAGCGTCATGCTGTACAAGGTGGACTTGCTGTGCATCGAGTCGGGCATTTTCGGGGTGGTCAACATTCGGATGAACCTGAACCGTTTCGTCCTGAAAAAGAGCCAACGCAAACGCTTGAGCCGCTGTGACAAGCGCTTCACATTCAGCATTGGTCGGGCCAAGCCAGATGCCGAAAAGGAAGCCCTCTATGCGTTGCACAAAGGGCGCTTCAAGGGGTTCATCCATCCGACCCTGAACGAATACCTGACCAGTGGCTTTCACCGCACCGTATTTGATACCCGGGAAATTTGTGTCTACGATGGCGACAAGTTGGTGGCCGTGAGCTATTTCGATGTGGGCGACCGTGCCATGGCCAGTTTGATTGGGCTCCAGCATCCGGATTATCGGAAGTACGGGTTGGGCATCTACACCATGATCAAGGAGGTGGAATTTGGCCACTCCGCTGGCCTCAAATGGTACTACCCCGGATACGTGTTGGATCAGCCCTCGGATTTCGACTACAAGCTGGACTTGGGCGAGTTTGAATACTACACGCCCACCAAGCGTTGGGGATCCTACCGCAATTTCGACGCCACCCAGACCACCGGCGCTCGGGTTCGCCATGCCATCCAAGAGATTCGGGAGGGGCTCGACGAATGCGGGATTCCAAGTGTGGAGCGGTTTTACCCCTATTTCTCCTTGGGATACATGGCCCCGTGGCAATTGGAGTTCCTCACCATGCCCCACTTTTTTGAGTTGGCGGAGATCGAAGGCCGCCGCTTGTTGGTGGGGTATGAGCCTGTCTTGCGGGAGTATCAATTGCTCGATGTGGGAGAAACTGACCAGTTCAATCACCTCGTTCGCATGGACCACAGCGCTGGATCAGGACCCGGCAACCACCTCATGGAAATGTTGCAGGTGCGGCGAAAAGTGACTTCTGTGAAACAGCTTCAGCCCCTTTTGGAGCACTTGGTGGCCAAAGGTTGGGGGCGGCCTCCGGGGATGGGGTGAGTTTTGGCCGCGTGTCCGAGCTTGCGGGCATGAAACTGGGCAGTTGGAATGTCAACGGCGTGCGCGCCGTGGTCAAAAAGGACTTCGAATCTTGGTTGGCCGGAAGCGGCTTGGACGTGTTGGGGTTGCAGGAAACCAAAGCGCAAGACGATCAGGTTCGCGAGGCATTGTTTGGCCTCTCAGGCGACTGGCATGTCTACAGCTCCTCTGCCGTGAAGAAGGGCTACAGCGGAACGGCGATCCTCTCGCGAACCGAGCCTTTGAAGGTCACCCATGGCATTGGTGCAGCGGGCATGGACGACGAAGGCCGGGTGACCACCGCGGAATTCGATGGGTTCTTCTTTGTGACCGTGTACACGCCCAATAGCTCTTCTGGGCTGAAGCGCCTCCCCTTTCGTCAAGAATGGGACGTCGCCTTTCGGGAGTACCTCTTGGGACTGAACGCGCGAAAGCCTGTGGTATGCTGTGGTGACTTGAATGTGGCGCATCAACCCATCGACTTGGCCCGTCCGGATGCCAACTTCAACAAGACGCCGGGCTATACGGAACAGGAAATCGCGGGGATGACAGCGCTGTTGGATGCGGGATTCACCGACGTCTGGCGCCATCAGAATCCAGAGGCAGTCCAGTACTCTTGGTGGTCCTACCGGGGCGGGGCGCGTGAGAAGAATGTGGGCTGGCGCCTCGATTACTTCCTCGCGTCCAGCGATGCCTTGGCGCACTGCGGAGAGGCGGGCATCCTCACCGATGTCCACGGGAGCGACCACTGTCCGGTCGTTCTGGAATGGAACGGCTGAGGGTCACTCCCGGATGAGGGTCAAGTGTTGCCCTTGTTCCGTGCGAAGGATGTAGCGTCCAGCGGTGGGCAGGGCCACCTTCAATTGGTGAGACGCGGTTGATCCTTGTTCCACCAGTCGGCCTGCAGCGTCCACAAGCTGGTAGCCTCCAATCGGGGTCTGTTCAGGCCCCAAAATTTGAATGGCTTCGCCGCGACTCGGGTTCGGGAATGCCGTCAAAGCGGGCGCCTTCCGCTCGGTCAGTCCGATGGTACTCTGCGTGAAGTTCACGGTTGCGATGCGCTCCGGGGTGGGCGCGAACTCGGCATACAGCTGGCGGAAACCGTTGATGAGGCTGTCCCCTTGGATGGCCAAGGTGGGCGCGACCCATTTGGGCGGAAGGCTCTGGTACCAAACGGTGCATTCCACGTCGAGTGCAGCGTATTCCTCCCAACCTTCCGGAATCAAGTAGGACACGCGGTCTGAGCCAGACCCTTCTGCGCCTTCTGAATCGAGGTTGAAGTTGGGGTCGTCAAATGCGGCGCCCACAATGGCCGTGGTGTCATACACCACGTGGCTTGTGCTGAATCCGCGGGGCACCAAACGGTTGTCCTTGAGGTGCTCATGGGCCCGTTCCAAGACGGTGGTCGGGTCGCCATTCACATCGCCGAGAACCAACTCGTAGATGACCACTTCTTCGCTGGTTTCGGCCACATCGTGGTGGGGCTCCCATGCGACGTTTTGCTGCCCCAGGATGTGTCCGGTTTCTGCATCCCAAGCGCCGTTGTGGTAGAGCACGTCGCCATTGTCGGCGGTGACGCGCACTTCGATCCAAGCCCGGCGGGCGGGGTATCCCGAGGGGAATTTGTGACCGGCTTTGTTGGTCAGGTTCACGTCAATGCGGGGCAGCCCATCGTCGAGGATCAGCTCGGCCTCAAGGTCGAGCGTTTGCTCCTGAAGCATGGCCAAGGTCCGGTCAATGGTGCTGTCGAATTGGGCCTCCGTGGCCGCGAGGTCCAAGGAGTCGATGTTGTTGCGCAGCATCCGCAGCATGTGGGTGTTGGACCCCACGAAGTAGTGCAAGGAATAAGGAGAACGCGGTTGAAGCCACGCATATCCGCTGGCAATGGTGACGGGCTCGTCGATGGACGGCATGTGACACCCCTGGCACTCCTGCTGTTCTGGACCGGATTCATAGACGGAGTTGACCCATTCGTGATAGGTCGCTTGCTCGATGACGGTTTCCCCGGTGTATTCGCCCTCGAGCGTCACACTCGACGTGATGAGGCTGTGGCATGCAGCACAACTCTCAGAACGCCCCATGTGCTCTCCATAGACCGGCATGAACCCGACAAAGCTCTGCATCGGTTGCCATTGGATGGGGTATTCATCCTTTCCGCCGCCGTATTGACCGTAGATGGTGTCTTGGACAAAGGTCATGTCCCCACTGAATCGGGTGCCAATGCCCTCTGCATCCTGTTGGTGGCATACGCCACAGCTGACCCCGTCCAATGCGAGGGTGTCGGTGATGGCTTCCAACAGCGAGTAGTACTCTGCGCCATCGTGGTGGGCTGCAAAATGGCCGACCGGAGCGTGGCAGCTCGTGCACTTGTCTTCCAAGCCGGCTGCATGGCTTGGATTGGTGAGCACTTCATGGCGCACTTTCGCCCTCCAAAAGGGGTCTTTGGTGCTGTTGGCCATGATGGAGCTGCGCCAATCGTCCGTCACATTGACATCCCATCCATCGGGCATGGGCTCCATGGGAAAGGTTTGGCCTGCGATGGAGGCCAATTCATTGGGGTCCTCACCGTGACAGCCGACACATTTGCCGGATCCCCAAAACAGGGAGTTCACCGTATCGGGCAATCCGCCGAGCACGTCTCGGTAGATGGCGCCCTCCAGTCCTTGGTGATGGAAAGAGGTGCGCTCGCCTGTTGCACTGCCCACGCTGAATACGGCGCTGGTTCCAGCGAGGCCGAGGAAAGCAAGAAGGATGCCAGTGGAGAGGCGCATGAGGCAAAGAAAAGCAGAACCCCGCGCCGTTTCCGGGCGGGGTCCTTGAATTCATTGGGGTTGGATCACTTGAGGACGATGCGCGCAGTGGCGGTGCGCTCGCCTTGGGTGAGCTTCAACAGGTGTACCCCGCGGGGCAAGCCGCTCAGGTCGAGCGTGCCAAGTTGGCTGGGGCCAGCTGCATCCTGGCGGTGGAGCACGCGTCCGGCCATGTCCACCACTTCGCAGCGAACGGTGCCGGAGGTGGCTTCCCAAGCCAATTGGAGCTGGCCTTCACTGGGGTTCGGGAAGACCGACAAGCCGCCTTCGAGCACGGTCAAGTCCGCGATGCCGGAGGTGGTGATGGTCACCGTCACGGGAACGCGGTCAGAAGCGCAGGCGATGCCCTGCGTGCTCACCGTCCAATCGTAGAAGAAGTAGTAGTAGTTGGTGGCGTTGTTGGGATTGTTGACGCTGCTGGAGGTGATGGTGGCCAGACCGCCGATGTCATAGGGGTAGTCGAGGTCGCTGCCTTGGCCATCGCGCCACAATTGGGGGTTGTTGTCCATGCTGCGCAGGCCGTGTCCGACACCGGCGGGGACTTCGAGGCCGAGGGCCACGACGCTTTCGCCGTCCGGCACGGCGACCGTGACTTCATCCACGATGTTGCCGGCGGCGTCCACCACGGCAATGGTCCGGTCTTCCGCCCCGTTGGCAAACACCTTGACGCTCTCGATGACGATGTCTTCATAGGCATCAAAGCGCAACCAGTAATTGCTGTTGTTGTGGTATTGGCCCTCGCTTTGGGCTGTGGAGCCGCCCATGGCGGTTTCGAGACCGTGATTGAGGACATCCTCCACCCAGAAGGTGGTGGTTTCGTTCAAGACCGGCGTGGTGTAGGCATTGCCCACAAAGACCGGCGTTTCTGCCGTTTCGCTGTCGAACCAATGCAGTTCGGTTCCTTCGAAGTCGAGGGTGGTGCTGGCCGGTGTGTCCAGCGTTTCGTCGGCCACAACGGGCGTGGCAGGCACGTCATACACTTCGATGGTGACCGGTGCGGATGCAGTCGGCTCGGCGCATTCTCCGTCGATGGCCACTTCATAGGTACCGGGCTCGCTCACGAGGATGGCCTGGTCTGTGGAGCCGGTGCTCCAAGCGTAGGCCGGGGCAGCGCTGCAGATGAGGGTGACGGACTCTCCTTCGCAGAGTTTGACCTCACCATCCACCGTGATGGTCGGCACTTCCGGCTGATAGACCTCGATGGAAATGGGGTTGGAAATGCCAGCGCATCCGTCTTGGTCATACACCAGGACCGTGTAATTGCCGGTCTCTCCGACCGTGATGCCCATGGCGAACTCGCCGTTGCTCCATTCGTAGCTCGCATAGCCCATGGGGGCGTCGAGTGACACGCTCTCACCTGGACAAATGACGCTTGGTCCGGTCAAGGTGAGGTCAAACGCGCCGATTTGGCAAGGCGCCTCGATGACGTTGTGGTAGGTGTTGATGGCTGGGTCGACCAGCGTGGTGGTGAACCCGCTCGGGAAATGCACGACGGCACTGTCGATGTGGTCGGCTTCACCGAGCCCGAAGTGTGGGTGCGTGGTGCAGGTGATGCCATAGCTCTCTCCTGCCCGAACATCGCGCAGTTGAACGCCCCATGGGCCGTAGATGGCCACTTGGGCGCCCACAGCGTCGGCGTTGGATTCAATGCCCTGCAAATCGAAGCAGACCCAGTTGTTGTCGCTGCCGTCGTTCAAGTAGAGCTGGTCGGGGTTGTTGTTGTCCGGGCTGACATAGACCCCGCCGTGGCTGGCAATGAGGTCCATTTGGCCATCGCGGCCAAAGTCACCCGTGGCGAAGCTGAGCATGGCGTCACCATAGCTGAACGGCCAAGCCAGTTGCTCGAATGTGCCGTCTCCATTGCCCTTGAAGTAGTAGTTGGAGCTGTTGTCACCCGACGTGATGAAGTCGAGGTAGCCGTCGTTGTCAAAGTCCTCGAACTTGCTTTGGAGGAAGAAACCGCTGACTTCCATGCCGCTGCCGGCCGTGATGTCGGTGTAATGTCCTGTGCCGTCGTTTTCGAGCAGGAACAGGGTCGTGCTGTGGTTGGTCACGGCGAGGTCCATGTCGCCATCGTTGTCGATGTCACCGAAGTCTGCCGTCCAGCTCTGCTCAAAGAACACGAGCCCACGGTCGGCGGCCTCTTCGGTCCAGCCGCCTTGGCCATCGTTGACCCAGAGTTGGTTGATGCGGCGCGGGTCTTGAGGATCGCTCACGAATTGGCGGCACTTGGCGATGTACAGGTCGACGTCGCCATCGCTGTCGAAATCACTGAACACCGTCCCATAGTTGCCGCTGTGGTCCGTGTTGGGATAGTCGCTGTAGTCGTAGCTCATCAGCGGCATCAGGCTCTGGTCGTTGGTGGGAACCCCAGTTTCAGACCCCTTCCACATGCGGCTGAGGGCATCGTCATGGCAACCAAAGGCGTCGAGGACGCCGTCGTTGTCGAGGTCGGCCATGTTGCAGGCCTGCATGAACATGGATCCGTTGTCGAGGTCATTGAGCTCAAAGCTGCCTCCTGGGCCAATCGCCATGAAGTGCACCCCGTCGTAGCTGCCTCCGGCGTAGATGTCCTTGTAGCCGTCGTTGTTCATGTCGCCAATGCAGGCGCCCCACTGGTTGGCCGTGCTGACCTGGCCGTAGTGGACTTTGCTGAATCCAGAAGCGGTCTGGTACAAGATGTTGACGTCGTCCCCCTGGTCAAAAATGACGAGGTCGTCCAGGCCGTCGTTGTCCACGTCAATGAAGCCGATGGGGCCGCCACTGTTGAAGGCATCGCCCAACAATTCGGTGGAGAGGGTAAAGGATTGCGCGGTGGCTGCGGCGCTGAAAATCAGCATGGCCAACGCAATGGAAAGGTGCTTTTGGTTCATCCTTGGGGTTTTGCAGGTGGCTCAAGGTACACCGGAACAGGTCCTTGGGCGCTTCGGAGGTCTTAACCTTCAATGGAGGAACAAGGTTGCAAGGCTAGTTTTGCGCCATGGCAAACCATGGCCGTGTGGCCTTTGAAACGCTGGGCTGCAAGCTCAATTTTTCTGAATCCAGCGCGCTGATGCGCGGTCTAACGGAGGCCGGTTACGCCAAAGTGGCCATGGAAGACCGGCCGGATGTGGTCGTGGTCAACACCTGCAGTGTGACCGATCATGCCGATGCCAAGTGTCGCAACATCGTGCGGCGGGCCAAGGCGGCCAACCCAGACGCTTTTGTGACGGTCATCGGCTGTTACGCCCAACTCAAGCCCAAAGAGATTTCAGAGATTGAGGGTGTGGACTTGGTGCTCGGCGCGCAGGAAAAATTCAATTTGGCGGGTCACCTCGAAGCCCAACAGGCCCGAAAAGCGGCCGGTGACGACAGACCTGTGGTCGAGCGCGGCGAGATTCGAGACGTGCGTGCCTTCCACCCTGCAGTCAGCAGTGGAGACCGGACGCGCAGTTTTCTCAAGGTGCAGGATGGCTGCGATTACTTCTGCGCCTTTTGCACCATTCCTTTGGCGCGCGGGCGATCCCGCAGTGCAGACATCGCAACCACGCTGGTGGAGGCGCGCAAGGCGGCAGATGCCGGTGCTCGCGAAATGGTGTTGACGGGGGTCAACATCGGCGACTTCGGCAAGGCGCAGGGAACGTCTTTTCTGGATTTGTGTCGGGCGCTGGACTCTGATTCAGGTTTGGCTTCGGTGGAGCGGTTTCGCATCAGTTCGATTGAGCCCAACCTGTTGGAGGAAGACCTGATTGACTTTGTCGCGGATTCGCACAAGTTCCAGCCCCATTTCCACATCCCACTCCAGAGCGGAAGTGACGCTGTGTTGAGCGCCATGCGCCGGAGATATCGGACGGACTTGTACCGCGACCGCCTCGCCCACATTGTAGAGCGCATGCCCGAGGCGGGCATTGGCATAGATGTCATCGTCGGCTTTCCCGGAGAAACGGAGGCGGAGTTTGCCAAGACCCGGGAATTCCTGCTCGAGATGCCGGCGTCTTACCTCCACGTGTTCACCTACAGCGAACGGCCAAAGACCACGGCGCTCCGGATGGACGGTGTGGTTCCCGTGGCGGAGCGCAAGGCGCGGAACAAGGTGCTGACGCAGGTGAGCCTGAAGAAGCAGTGGGCACATGCGGCCCGGTTTGAAGGGCAGACGCGCCCGGTGTTGCTCGAAGGCGATGTGGATGGGTCCGGTTGCCGCTCAGGATACACCCCGGAATACGTGCGGGTCGCGGTGTCGGAAACGGCCAAGTTGGCGCCGGGAACGGTGGTCGATGTGACCTTGGGTGGATTCCGGGGTGGACGGGTGCAAGGGACGCTGGCATCGGGCTAACTTGGCCACTGATTCAGCCGCCTGTGTACCCCAATTTGTACTTCCTGTTTCAAGACCTCTTCGGCATCGAGATTTCGGCGCTGAAACTGGTCAACTCGTTTGGTTTGTTGGTGGCCCTGGCTTTTGTGGCGGCCTCTGCCCTGCTCCGCCGTGAACTGCAACGCAAGGAACAGGATGGCGTGTTGGAATCGATGCAAAAACGGGTGTGGATCGGCAAGCCGGAGGGGCCGATGGCGTGGGCATCCAGTGCCTTGTTGGGCTTCATCCTCGGATGGAAAGTGCTGTGGCTCTTGATCAATGCGTCGGACCTCTTTCAAGGAGGCGGACCTCCCCAGCAACACCTCTTCAGCGGTGCCGGTTATCCCCTGCTCGGCTTGCTGGGTGCTGGCGTTCTGGGCGGACTTCGTTGGAAGGAAGACATGAAGCAGCGGCTCGAGAAGCCGGAAGAGAAGACCGTGGCCGTGCACCCTTGGGAAAGGACGGGCACCATCACCATGGTGGCGGCCATTGGCGGCGTTGTCGGCGCCAAGTTCTTCCACCTGCTCGAGTACCCCGACGAGTTGGTGGCCTTTTTTCGCGAGCCCTCGCTGCAGAGCTTTCTGGGTGGACTGACCATTTATGGCGGCCTCATTGTCGGCGGTTTGGCGGTCGCAGCTTACGCCCGCAAGGTGCGCATTCCCTTCCTTCACCTCGCGGATGCCACGGCACCCGGATTGATTCTCGCCTATGGCATTGGTCGGATGGGGTGTCAAATCAGCGGCGATGGTGACTGGGGCATTCCCAATCCGAGTCCCAAGCCGGACTGGTTGTCCTGGGCGCCGGACTGGGTGTGGTCGTATTCGTTTCCCAACAACGTCAATGCGGTGTACGGCCCGCGGCCGGCAGGCTACACCGGTAAGCTGATCACGGAGAACGACCCTTGGCCCATTTTCGAAGGCTTCGGCACCTACCTCGACCCCGGCGTCTACCCCACGTCCTTCTACGAGACGATGATGGCCACGGCCATTTTTGCGTTCCTCTGGAGCATGCGCAAGCGCTGGAAGACGCCCGGGTTTTTGTTTGGCGTCTACCTCATGTTCAATGGCATTGAGCGGTTCTTCATCGAGAAGATTCGAGTCAATGCAGAGATGGACTGGTTGGGCATGACGTTCACCCAGGCCGAGCTGATTTCGACGCTGACTTTCCTCGGAGGCCTTGCCCTGACCATTTGGGTGTCCCGACGCCAAAAGGGTTGACCCATGGACTCCAAGGCTTCTCTCCCCTTCGATGCTGAAGCGCTGACGGCCGACGCTGTTGAGGTCATCCGTCCCGTTGGTGACTACTTGGTCGAGCAACGGGTGGCCGAGGCCGACATTGAAGTGAAGGGCTTGAATTCCCTCGTGAGCCATGTCGACAAGACGGCGGAAGCCAGGCTGGTCAAAGGGCTGCACGCTCTGCTTCCTGAGGCCGGCTTTCTGGCTGAGGAGGGCACGGCCGGCGCGTCAGACGATGCCCGCTTCCGCTGGGTGGTGGATCCGCTGGACGGCACGACCAACCTCATTCATGGTCTGCCGGTGTTCTGCGTGTCTGTCGGTCTCGTCGTCGGCCACCAGCCCGTCGTCGCCATCGTGTATGACCCCAACCGAGATGAGTGCTTCACCGCTTGGAAAGGCGGAGGTGCCCACTTGAACGGGAAGCCTGTTCGCTGTGCCAACCGAAGCCAGTTGTCGGATGCCTTGGTGGCCACCGGCTTTCCCCACTGGGATTTCGATCGGATGGACGATTACCTCGAGGCCTTGACCGCCTTTGCTCGGGGGTCTCGCGGAATCCGAAGGATGGGGTCTGCGGCGATTGACCTGGCCTACGTGGCCTGTGGCCGCTTCGACCTTTTTTTCGAATACAGCTTGCAGCCTTGGGACATTGCGGCGGGCCTGCTGTTGGTCCAGGAAGCGGGCGGCATCACCTGTGCTTTTTCTGGAGACAGTGACGCTCAGTCCATGCTGTCTGGTGCGGAAACCTTTGCGGTTGCCCCTGGCATCGCAGAAGAAGGGCTTGCGGTGATCCGTGCGGCCTTTGGTTAAACCCTCCACCATGCGATCCGTTCATGAGAAGAACGAGCGATCGATGCCCAACCGTCCCCCCGCGCCTGATTTCGCTTCCTGGATGCGCGAGCATTACCGCTTGGTGCTGTCCCAGAGCCGGCGCATGCTGGGCGTGACCGAGGACGCGGAGGACGTGACCCAAGCGGTCTTTATGAAGACCTGGAAAGCATGGGATGGATTCGAGGGCAATGAGGCCCAGCGCCGAGCCTGGCTCCTGCGCATCACGCGCAATGCCACAGTGGACGCCGCACGAAAGCGAAACCTGCGGCGCATGGCCCCACTCGACACCTTGTTGGAGGAGCGAACCGCCGAGGTGTTGGATTCCCCTGATTTCGAAGGTGACGCTATCCTGGCGCGGCTCCACGCTGCGGTTTCCACGTTGCCGCCCAAACAGCGATGGGTCTTTCAGGCCCGGTATTTTGATGACCGTCCCTATGCAGACCTCGCGTCAGAAACCGGCACATCTGAAGGGGCGTTGAAGGCGTCCTATCACCATGCCAAGAAGAAGATCGAGGCCGTCCTCCAAAAAGAGGCGGAATCCTGGTTCCATTAAACCCGATGTTCCACTGTTCGTTGTCACCCATGATGTCCCACTTTCCTTCCACCGGTCCGAACCGCAAAGACGATGGCTTTCGCATTGCAGATACTGCTGTGGAGCGTGTGATTCAGGATGTCATGACCACACCTCGGCAAGGCCGCACCCGCCGTCTGATGCCGGTGGTGTCTCTGGCGGCTTCCATCGCTCTGATTCTCGGGCTTGGTGTGGCGTTCAGTGAAGCGATGAAACCTGAGCCTTGCATCACGTTTGCGTGTCAACTCGAGGCCATGTCGGATGAAGAATTGGCCGGGATGATGGAGCTGATGGAGGAAGAGTCTCTGCTTGAATTGGAAGAAGAGTCCTGGACCACCTTGTATTGAAGATGAAATCAAAGAATGACATGACGACGATCAATCGTTCCTTTTCCAAGGCCCTGTCCACCTTGCTGGTGGGGCTCCTGTTTTCTCCGTCTTTGCTCGCCCAGCCGGATGGCCGGCCAGGTGGCGTGGACCGCGATGCGCTGCGCGAACGCATGGAGGTCATGGCGGTGGGGTTCCTCACGGAGGAGTTGGAGTTGGATGCCGAGTCGGCACAGGTGTTCTGGCCGATCTTCAATGCGCACAAGGAGGAATTGGACCGTGCCACCCGCGACCTGAAAGAGGTCAAAGAAGACTTGTACAGCTTCGAGGGTGGATCAGACGAAGAGTTCAACGGTCTTCTCGACCGCCTCGAGGAGACAGAAGTTGGACTGCCCGGCTTGCGCGCTCAATTTCTCCGGGATGTATCCGCTGAATTCGGGCCGGATTTTGCGGTCCGCTGCATTGAGGCCCAGAAGAAGTTCAAGGAAATGGTTCGCCAACGGATGCAGCAGCGCATGTCGGACAAGGACCGTCGGGCCCTCGGCAAGATGGGCCGAGGCCCTGGTCGTCAACGGCGCTGATTCAGGTCTCTTCTGCAGGTCGGAAGGTCAGACAGACGCCGTTGACGCAATGCCGGGTGCCCGTCTCGGTTGGGCCATCCGGGAAGACGTGCCCAAGATGTGAATCGCATTCTGCACACCGGATTTCCACGCGAATCATGCCGTGTGAGGTGTCCCGGATTCGGGTCACCCTCGCCCCCTCGATTTCCTGATCAAAACTGGGCCAGCCGCAGCCCGCGTCAAACTTGGCACTGTGGGCAAACAGGGCCGTGTCGCAGACCTTGCAATGGTAGTGGCCTCGGCGGGTCTCCCCGTTGAGTTCGCTGGTGAACGGACGTTCCGTGCCATTTCTGCGCAGAACGCGAAATTCCTCGGGGGTCAGTCGGCCGACCAGGTCGGTGTCCTCGTATTCTGCCATGGTCAGCCTTGAGGTTGGCTTCCACCCTGCTGACCGCCTTGTTGGCTGGCTTGACCACCTCCACCTTGGCGCTGTCCGCTGCGGTTGCGGCGGCGCTTCTGGTTGCCGCCTTCGCCATTGCCGCCTTGACCACCTTGGTTCTGGCCTTGCGGGCGGTCTCCACCTCCGCCTTGGCCACCGCGGCCTCGGCGACGGTCTCCATCCCGTCCACGGCCGCGTCCACGGCCGCCACCACCGCCACCGCGGCGATCACCGCCACGGCCGCCGCCACCGCCACGCCCGCCGCGTCCACCGCGGTCGGAAGGCGCGTTGGGGTCATAGGCCGGGCCCTCACCGAGTTCTTCGGGCAGGCGCTCCTTGCGGACCTCCATGTCGATGAGCTTCTCGATTTTGGAGAAGTTGCGCATCTCCCCCGGGGTGATCAGCGTGATGCCGATGCCACCTCGGCCTGCACGGGCCGTCCGGCCGATGCGGTGCACGTAGTCCTCTTCGTTGGGCGGCACATCATAGTTGATGACCATTTCGATGTTGTCGATGTCGATGCCTCGGCTGACCACGTCCGTGGCGACGAGGACGTTGACCTTCCGGTTGCGGAACCGGCGCATCACATCTTCCCGATCCTTCTGCTCGAGGTCCGAGCTGATGGAGCCCACATTGAGACCAGCCTTGGACAGAGAGCGGGCGATGATGCTGATGCTGCGCTTGCGGCTCGAGAAGACAATGACGGATTCGAGGCCGCGGTCCTTGAGCAGGCTCACCAGCAGCTTGGGCTTCTGATCGTCGTGGACCGGGTAGGCGACCTGCATCACCTTTTCTGCTGGTCGGGACAGGGCAATCTGGACGGTTACCGGATCCTTCAGCATGGAGGTGGCGAGCTTGCCGATGCGGTCGGGCATCGTCGCGCTGAACAGCAAGGTCTGGCGCTCGGGATTGCAGTGCTCCGCGATGCGGTTGATGTCTCCGAGGAAGCCCATGTCCAGCATGCGGTCCGCCTCGTCGAGAATGAGGACGTCCAATTTGCTGAGGTCCACATAGCCCAGGTTCATGTGGCTGATCATTCGGCCGGGCGTCACGATGGCGATGTCCACGCCCGTGGTGAGGGCGTTCTTTTCGCGGTCGAAGTCACTGCCGCTGCCGCCACCATAAATGGAAACGCTGGAGGTGCCGGAGAAATAGCCGAAGCCCTCGCAGGCTTGGTCAATCTGGAGTGCGAGCTCTCGGGTTGGCGTGATGATGAGGCATTTGATGTGGTCACCGCCACCGGCCTCGTAGATGTTGTGCATCGTCGGAAGCAGGAAAGCGGCGGTCTTGCCGGTTCCCGTCTGAGCGATGCCGATCAGGTCGCGCCCTTCGGTGATGGGCGGGATGGCCATGGTCTGGATGGGCGTGGCGACTTCGAAGCCCATGGCGTCGAGGCCTTCTTGCACCGCGTCGCAGAGGGGCAATTCCTTGAAAGGGAGTTTGGGGGGGTCCTCGGGGGCCGCTTCGGCTTCGGAGGATTCGTCTTGGGCGTCCCGGGTCGGCGCGTCCTGCGCCTCGGCTTCTTTGTGGCCCGAATCGGGCTGGGACGCATCGGGGTTGGCCAACGGTTGGTCGGCGTCGTGCGTGTCAATCATGTAAAAGAATCCACATGTGGTGGATGTCGCAAAGGTCGCACAAGTCAAGGCCCCCTCGACATGGCTTGGGAAGTTTGTGGGCAGACGCAACCTCATGGACCGTTGGCGGTTATTTTGCCACACGGTCATGGATCATCCCCGCATTCCCTTTTTGAGCACCATGCTCACCTTGGTGTTCATGGCCTTGTGGTGGTCTGCAGGAGCCACCCACATTGTCGGGGGCGAGATCAGCTACGAGGACTTGGGCGGTGGGTCCTACCGCATCCGGTTGGTGGTCTACCGGGACTGTGGACCGACCAACCAGAATGGGACTGGTTTTGATGATGCCGCCTCGGTGGGCATCTTCAATGCGAACGGCCAATTGGTCAATTCCATCAGCATTCCCCTCTCCTTCCAGAACGTCAATCAAGTTCCCGTCACGCTTGAAAACCCCTGTGGGACACCGCCGCCTTCAGTGTGTGTGGAGCAAGCTGTCTACCAGCAGGTGGTCGACATTGGCGAATCTCCAGGCGGGTACACTTTGAGTTACCAGCGCTGTTGCCGGAATCCGTCCATCATCAACCTCAACAATCCGGATGACGCCGGGGCGACCTTCACCACCCAGATTCCAGGGACCAACCAAACGCAGGAGGCCAACAGCAGTCCCATTTGGAACAGCCTGCCTCCAGTGGCCTTGTGCGCGGGATTCGACTTCTTTTTTGACCACAGCGCGACAGATGCGGACGGCGACAGCCTGGCTTACACTTTTTGCTCCCCCATGTTTGGGGGCACGCCCAATCAACCGGCCCCCAACCCACCCAATGGCCCTCCGTACACCGATGTGAATTGGGCGGCGGGGTATTCTGCCACGTACCCATTGGATGCCAATCCCGCATTTGAGATTGATCCTGTGACGGGGTTCATCACTGGACAGCCCACAACGGCAGGGCAGTATGTCATTGGAATTTGTGTCGAGGAATGGCGGGATGGGGTCTTGCTCAGCACGTCGAACCGCGACTTTCAGTTCAATGTGACGGTGTGTGACCCGAACATCAGCTCGAATGTGGCCATCCAGACCGGCAGCCAGCTGTGCATTGGAGAGACCATTGATTTCCAGCAGTTTTCGGTGAACGCGACCTTCTTCCATTGGGATTTCGGGGTGCCGGGTATCGCGTCCGACACGTCCAATTTGGCGTACCCCAGCTACACGTTTCCTGAACCCGGAACGTACACCGTGACCTTGGTGGCCAACCCCGGTTGGCCTTGTGCAGACACCAGCACGTCGGTGTATGACGTCTTCGCACCGGTCAACCCCGTCTTGGAGGTGACGGGATTTGATTGCTCCACGGGGACGCCCACGTTTGATTTCGGCACGGTGGAGACCTACAACGGCGCTGATTTTTCGTGGGACTTTGGCAATCTGGCTTCGAGCGGTGCCAGCAACTTGGCGTCTCCTGTGGGGATAGCGTTCCCTCAAATCGAAGACGTGGAAGCTGAATTGACCCTCGTGCAGAATGGCTGTGTGGGCAGTGGCGTCCTGGATTGGACACCTCCGCCACCCCCCGTTTCGCAGATCGTGCCGCAGGCGGACTTCTGCACCGGATTCACCTTGAATTTTGAGAACAACAGCAGCAATGGTTCGGACTATGTCTGGGAATTTGGAGAGCCGGGCAACCTCGACATCAGCTATGATGCCTTTCCAACCTGGACCTATGATGGTCCAGGCACTTACACGGTCCAATTGGTGACCCTCGCGGATTTCCAATGTCCGGACACGACCTCGGAAGTTTTTGAGGTGGCTTGGCTGTTGGAGCCCTTTTTTGAAACGCCCGACCCGCAGTGTTTTCAGGCGCATCAGTTTTCTCTCGAGGCGGTGGGCGTGACCGATCCCAATGCGGCATTTGAATGGGACTTTGCGCCCGGTGCTGCAGCGGTGAGTTCAGGCAGCGTGGTCCAAGGTCTGACGTTCCCGCAGCCGGGAACTTATGTGGTGGAAGTCACCGTGACCGCAGAGGGGTGTGAGCGGGATTTTGAGGCGGAGCTAGAGGTGCTGGCGGATCCGACCATCGGCTTTGACGGAGGCCCTGTGACGGGGTGCCCCCCATTGCCGGTGAGTTTCGAGAACTTCTCCGTGACGGAGACTGCCGCAGGCTACACGTGGTTGTTTGGGGATGGCAGCACATCAACCTCGCCGAGTCCGAGCCATGTGTATGAGGTACCGGGAACGTACACGGTCACCCTCGAAATGAGCACGAGTGGGTACTGCAACCAGGAATTGGCAGAGACCAAAACGGCGTTCGTCGAGGTGTACCCTGTCCCGTCTGCAGGCTTTGATGTCGAACCGAATTTGGTGGACATCCTCGAGCCGCAGGTGGAGGTGACGGACCTGAGTGTGGGTGCAGTACAGCACTTTTACAACTTTGGGGACGGGGGGTCGAGCGACGAGTCCGACCCCACGTACGTGTTTACCGGTGCCGGTGTCTTCGATGTGACGCAGACCGTCATCAACAGCTATGGATGCACCGCTGTGGCATCGGGGGAAGTGGGGGTCAATGGAACCTTGTTTTACGCGCCGAACAGCTTTACGCCCAACCAAGACGGCGTGAACGATGTGTGGAAGCCTGTTGTGACGGGAACGTCTGCCTATTCCTGCACCGTCTTCAACCGTTGGGGCGAAGTGGTGTTCGAGACGGAAGACCCCGAGGCCGTTTGGCAGGGCAACGTCAAGGACGGGGTGCACTATGCGCCCAATGGGCTGTACCTCTACCAGGTGGTGTTGGAGGATCAGTTGAGAATTCCATTCGAATACACGGGGCAGATTCAGCTGTTCCGCTGAGTCACTTCAGGTTGCCTTACCTTCTCCCCAACGAATTTCAGGAGACATGAACGGCGATCGCAAGCAGGACTGGGGACGGGGTGACCGTCGAGAGGAGGATGTGCACACCATTCCGGTCAAGGCCGGGAAGCGCACCTATTTCTTTGACATCCGTGCCACCCGGGCCAAGGACCTCTACCTCACCATCACCGAGAGCAAGCGGCAAACGCATGCCGATGGACAAGTGACCTACAGCAAGCACAAGCTGTTTCTGTACAAGGAGGACTTCGAGAAGTTTGCGGATGGCTTGAAGGACAGCTTGGAGAAGATCGCGGAGCTCCAGGGCACAGGGGATTACCAAAGCGGAGAGCACCACGGCCCGAAGTCGGCCTCAGGCGAGGGCTCCGACGAGGTGCGCTTCGAAGATTTGTGAGCGCTTGATTGCGCACGGAACGGGGGTTCCGTGTGGATAATTCCCCCGCCTTTCCAGCGGAGGGTCCGGCTATATTTGAGCTTCACCCGCCATGAAGCTCCACTACTACGGACACAGTTGTTTTGCCCTCGATACCGGAGGGGTTTCTGTGTTGGTGGACCCCTTCATCCAACCCAACGCAGCGGCTTCAGCCGTGGACGTTTCAGAGCTGCGCCCGACCCACATCCTGTTGACCCATGGTCACGAGGACCACGTGGCGGATGCGGAGCAGATTGCCAAGCAATCTGGAGCGGAATTGATCGCGCCATACGAAGTGGCGGTTTGGTTCAGTTCCAAAGGGGTGGAACACGTTCGCCCCATCAATCCCGGCGCCACCTTCACCTTGACCGGCGGCGGGGATGCGCTGCACGTTCGTTGCGTCGGCGCTTCTCACAGCTCGACCTTGCCTGACGGAAGTCCCGGCGGCGTGGCGACCGGATACATCATGGAGTGCTGTGGGACCTCAGTGTACCATGCCGGCGACACGGCGTTGACCCCAGAGTTTGACTTGATTGGGCGGCTGTGGTCACCCGATGTGGCGATTCTGCCCATCGGCGGCACCTTCACCATGGGGCATGCCGACGTTCCGGCCGCCATGGACATGCTCCGCTGCCGTCACGTGGTGGGCATGCATTACGACACCTTCCCTCCCATTGCCATTGACACCGCGGAAGCCACTCGGACCGTGGAGGCAGCAGGAGGTCAACTTCATCTTCCCGGCATCTCCGAGGTGCTGGACATCCCGTTTTGATCATGGGCAAAATCATCGCCATTGCAAACCAAAAAGGCGGCGTCGGCAAGACGACGACGGCCATCAACCTCGGCGCCAGCTTGGGGGCACTCGAGTACCGCACGCTGTTGGTGGACGCCGATCCCCAGGCCAACAGCAGCTCCGGTGTGGGTGTGGATCCCAAATCGGTGGAGACAGGAACCTACGAATGCCTCATTTCGCAGGCCGATGCCAAGGCCGCGATCCTAGAGACTGGAAACCCGAACCTGTGGTTGTTGCCTTCCCACATCGACCTGGTCGGTGCTGAGATCGAGCTCATCGGTGAGGCGGAGCGCGAGCAGCGGATGCGGGCGGCCCTCGAGCCTTTGCGGGACGAATTCGACTTCATCCTCATCGATTGTTCCCCTTCCCTCGGCCTCATCACGCTCAACGCCCTCGCCGCGGCGGACAGTGTGGTGATCCCGGTACAATGCGAATACTTCGCGTTGGAAGGGCTCGGAAAGTTGTTGAACACCATCAAGATTGTCCAGGGCGGGCTCAACCCAAACCTGGGCATCGAGGGCATCCTGCTGACCATGTACGACACCCGCCTCCGGTTGTCGAATCAGGTGGTCGAAGAGGTGCGCATGCACTTCCGTGAATTGGTGTTCGATACATTGATTCACCGCAACACCAGATTGGGTGAAGCCCCCAGCCATGGCGAGACCATCGTGATGCACGACGCCTCCTGCAAAGGGGCCATCAACTACCTCAATCTCGCCCGCGAAATCCTGCAGAAAAACGACCTGACCAAGGTGCCGAATGCGGAAAAGTTCTTGGATGAGAATGGGGCGTTGCCGTCGGCCAGTGCCGATGTGAAGCCTGAGCTGAACTGATTGCGGGCATGGCCAAGAAGGGAAACAAAAAGCCCGCCCTCGGCAAGGGGTTGAGTGCGTTGCTGGAGGCCCAGCAGCACAGTCAAGCAACGTCAGGTGGCGACGCCGGGACGTCCACTTCAACGCCTCGACCCGTTTCTCCGGATGCCCCGGCTGTCGACATGGCTGGCCGCATTGCGCTGTTGCCCATCGGGGCCATCGAGGCCAACCCGGATCAGCCCCGGCGCACGTTTGAGCCCTTCGCCCTGAACGAGCTTGCGGACAGCATCCGCACCCTCGGCATCATCCAGCCTTTGACGGTGCGGAGGGTCAGCGCTGCGAAATACCAGCTGATTTCCGGAGAGCGCCGGTTCCGGGCTTCTCAATTGGCAGGCCTCGACAAGGTGCCGGCCTACGTCCGAGAGGCCAATGACCAGGAGATGCTGGAAATGGCCCTCGTCGAAAACATCCAGCGGGAGGACTTGGACGCCATTGAGGTGGCCATCAGCTTCCGCAGATTGATGGAAGAATGCGCCTTGACCCAGGAGGAGTTGGCGGCCCGTGTGGGCAAGCAGCGCTCCACGGTGTCGAATTACATCCGATTGCTGGGATTGCCTGCAGAGGTTCAGCAGTCTGTGGCCGCAGGCCATTTGAGCTTCGGACATGCGCGGGTGTTGGCCGGCTTGCAAGAACTCAAGAACCAGAAGGCCTTGTATCGCCGCATTTTGGAGAAGGGCTTGAACGTCCGCCAAACGGAGCGCGAGGCCAGTGAGATTGTGGGCCGCAAGCCCACCAAGAAGTCCTCAGCCGCGTCGCTGAGCCTGCAGATGCAAACCATGCGGGCCCACCTCCGCAGCCGGTTTGCCGGCCGCTCCTTGGACGTCAAAACCAAAGGGGACGGCGCTGGGCGCATTGAACTCTATTTCCAGGATGCAGAGGACCTGCAGCAACTCCTGGATGATCTCGGGGCCCGTTGATGTTGGCCCGCGGGGCGTGTTTGCTGGTGCTCGGATTGGCCTGGGGTGCTGCCCTTGGTCAGGAAACAGATGCGGACCGGATTCGGCGCACCACTTGGCACAGTGCCGTGGTGCCTGGATGGGGCCAAGTCAACAATGGCAAATGGTGGAAAGTGCCCCTCGTCTACGGTGCACTTGGCGTCAGCGGGTACTACATCCAAACGGAAGGCGCAGCGTACAAGTCTTACCGAGATGGGTATCTGGCCCTCACCGATGACGACCCGACAACGGTCTACGAGACCGAGTTCGATGCGCAAGGGGTGCTGGAGCGCCGCGACTTCCACCGGTCCAACCTGGAGCAGAGCGTGCTGACCTTCGCATTGCTGTGGGGCGCCCAAGTGGTGGATGCCCATGTCGATGCCCACTTGCTCGGGTTCGATGTGTCCGAGGACTTGTCGTGGTCGCCCCAGACGGGGCCTGTTTTCGGTCTGGCGTTGACGCGCACGATTTGCCCTGACCCATGCCCACCTTCACGCCGATGACGACTCCACTGCGCATATTGGTCATCGGCCGAGGCCGCATGGGGCAATCGGTCCAGTCGGTGGCCACGGCCCGCGGGCATGTGGTCGTGGGGCCATGGGGACGCGAAGACCTGCAGGCGTCGGAATGGCCGGAGGTGGATGTGGCCATCGATTTCACGGCGCCAGATGCGGCGCTGGCCGTGTTCAAAGCCTGCCGCGAACGGGGCATTCCGCTGGTCAGCGGGACGACCGGCTGGTTGGAGCACCGCGCTGAGGTGGAGGCGGCGGTTTCCGAGGCCGGCCACGCCATGTTGTGGGCACCCAATTTCTCGGTGGGCCTTCATCTGTTTCGCCAGGCCTTGGCCGGGGTGCAACAGGTGCTGTCCACCCCGGAATTCACCGTCGCGGTCGAGGAAACGCACCACACCGGAAAGGTCGATGCGCCGAGCGGGACGGCATTGGCTCTGGCAGCTGACCTGGCCGCTGGTGGCGCCGCAGAGGTGCCCATCACGGCCCATCGGCTGCCCGGCGTGCCGGGAACCCACGAGGTGACCTGGCAGAATGGGGTGGACCGCATTTCGTTGACCCATGCCGCCCAGAACCGGTCAGGCTTTGCCACAGGTGCCGTGCAATGCGCCGAATGGCTGGTTGTTCAAGCGCCCCCTTTTGACAAGATTCACAGCATGAACGACGTTTGGGGCTGATATTGCCGCTCCTGTTTCTCGGCCCATGTCCATCGCCCTTCTCCTGTTTCTGCTCTTGCCGTTGATCCACATGGTCACCCTGCCCCGATTGTTCAAGCGGGCGGGCTTGACGGCGTGGCATGGTCTCGTTCCAGGTCTGAATTACTGGACGTGGCTGACCTTGTTGAAGCGGCCCAAGCACTGGTGGATTGGCCTGATATTTCCAGGTCCGAACCTCATCCTGTTCACCATCCTCCACGTGGAGACGGGGATTGTGTTCGGAAAGCGCTCCACTGCCCAGCAATGGTGGATGGGCGCATTGCCCTGGGCGAGCATGGTGATGTTGGCCTTTGCCGGGGAGGACGCCTATGTGGGCCCCCGCAGTTGGGAGGGCAAGAAAAAGGGCATGGCTCGGGAATGGAGTGAAGCCATTTTGTGGGCGACAGTGGTCGCTTCATTGCTGCGCGGTTATGTGTTCGAAGCGTTCATGATCCCCACCGCATCGATGGAGGACAGCATGCTGGTCGGCGATTACCTCGTGGTCAGCAAAATGAGTTACGGCCCCAAGGTGACGGAGGTCCCCTTGAGTGTGCCGTTCGTACACAATGCGCTTCCCGGCCCTGGACTGCGCTCGAGTTACCTCGAATGGGTCGAGCTTCCATACATGCGGCTGCCCGGTTTCGGAGATGTGGACCGGTACGATGCCGTGGTGTTCAATTTCCCGAATGGCGACACGGTGGTGGTGGATGCCTATTTGGCGGGCCACGATTACCACGCTCTGTTGCGTCAGCGGGCCATTGGGTTTGCCGGCGGTGATGTGGTCGCCTACGAGGCGGAAAAGTCCAAGTTCAATGCCATGGCGCGGAAGGATTGGAGCCGGTCGCACGGCATCAAGTCCCGCCCGGTCGGCAAGAAGGAGCACTACGTCAAGCGTTGTGTGGGATTGCCCGGCGAAGACCTGGCCATTGTCAACCGCGAATTGGTCATCGATGGCGAAGTGGTCGCCTCCCCTCCCGGATTGCAGTTCAACTACCTCGTCAAGCTCAAGCGCGAGGCGGACTTGCGCGTGCTTCGGGAGCGGTTTGGGTTGACGGACATTGACATTCAAGGCAAGGGTCCTGGCGGCACGTATTTCATGGCCTTGCGCGAAGACGAGGCCGCCACGTTGGTCGACCAAGACCTCGTGGCTGAGGTGCAACCTTACGACCCCACGTCCCGCAGGGGCACCTTGGACATGTATCCCAACACGAACCGGTTCGACTTTTCCAGTTGGGACCTCGACAATTACGGCCCCATTCACCTTCCAGCCGAGGGCGAAACCTTGCCGTTGACCCCCCGCAATGTGGCCCTGTACGAGCGCGTCATCACCGCCTATGAAGGCCACAGCCTCCGCGTGGACGGCGATGTGGTCTACATCGATGGTGAAGTGGCCACCGACTACACCTTTGAGCAGGGTTACTACTGGCTCATGGGAGACAACCGGCACAGCTCTGCCGACAGCCGGTACTGGGGATTCGTGCCGGAGGACCACGTCGTCGGTCGGGCCGCATTCACGTGGTTCAGCCGCATGAACGAGGCGCAGCACGGGGAGTCTGGTATCCGCTGGGACCGCATGTTCAAACCGGTCCGCTGATTCCTTGATCGGCCCCCTCCTGCCCCTTCGCCCCTTTCCACCGTTGCATTGGTGGTGTGCCAGCTTGGCGCCCGGAGCGCGGTTGGACGTGGGGGAGCATTATCCCAAGCGCACCTTCCGCAACCGCATGGTGTTGGCCACCGCCAACGGGGCAGCACAGCTCACCATTCCGGTCGAGCGCAGAGGTGGGGTTCCGCGGTCACAGGCCGAGACCCGTTTGGTGCGGGCCGATGCGGAGAAGCGCTGGCGGGCGGTTCGCACCGCGTACGGCGCGGCACCATTTTTCGAGGAGATGGCGCCTGATTTGGGGGCCCTGTTTCTGGAGGGTCCGGCAACGCTGGGTGAATGGAATGTGGCCACCTTGGCGTGGGCAGCGGAATGGTTGGGTGTCGGTCTACCCGCGCCTCACGAAGGGGCCGGATTGAACCGAAGTGCGTTCAGCCACGAAGCTCAAGATCGACACTGGCAATCCTGGGCCGACCAGGCGTTGCGTCCGTGGCCCCATGTGTGGGCCGATCGGGTGGATTTGAAGTGGAGCAGCTTGTCTGTGTTGGACCTCGTGCTGCATTGTGGCCCCGCGTCTGCGGCGTGGGTCAGTCCGATTCCACAGAGTGGATTTCGGCGTCCAGAATGACGTCGAGCACCACCACACGCTGGGCTTCCACCAAATAGTAGATGCGGTGGTTGTGGGCGAGAACACTCCAGATGTCATCGGCAATGCTGTCAAACCGGGCTTTGCGGGCGTCGGCGGGCATGGCATTGGCGGAAAGCCCCCGGATTCGGTTGACGATTTCGTCCTTGGCCCGCTCTGCACCAATCAGTGATGCACCTTGGAGTTGGCGAATGATGCGTTCGATGGCCGTGGTGGCCCGGTCTGCGAGGATGACGTCTCGTTGCACCTGCGCAATTTCGGCATACAAGGACAAAGGCGGGGATAAATCGGGAACGAATGGCGCCCCTCTCCTGCCTGCCCCCGCTACTTTAGCCGCATGGAAGCGGTCGATTCCCTGCTGAGAACCCCATTGCACGATGTGCACGTCGAAGCCGGAGCCAAAATGGTTCCCTTCGCCGGGTATGAAATGCCTGTCCAATACGCTGGCCTTCGCGTGGAGCATGCTGCCGTGCGCGACAATGCCGGCCTGTTTGACGTGAGCCACATGGGGGAGCTTTGGTTTTCCGGTTCGGATGCTGCGGCCTTTCTCCAATCACAACTGGCGGGCGACATCGGAAAGGCGGCACCGGGCAAAGCGCTTTACACGTGCTTGCTCAACGAGGCCGGTGGCATTGTAGAAGACCTCTTGGTCTATGGCTTCGAGGACCGGTATTTGCTGGTGGTCAATGCAGCCAACAAAGACACGGTGGTGACGCTGCTGGAGGCGGAGCTGTCCGGGGATGTCCACATGGAAGATGCGAGCGACGCCACGGCGTTGCTCGCCCTACAAGGCCCCAAAAGCGACGACATCATGCGCGCCGCTGGGGTGGATTTGAGTGCATTGCCGTTTTACCACCACGCCCAAGCCGAATGGTGTGGGGTGTCCATGGTCGTGGGAGCCACCGGTTACACCGGCGAGCGGGGATTCGAGTTGTATGTCCCCGCGGAGAAGGCCGCTGAGGTCTGGGCCCTGTTGATGGAGGCCGGCCGTCCATGGGGGCTGCTTCCCTGCGGATTGGGCGCCCGCGACACCCTGCGTCTGGAGAAGGCGTACTGCCTGCACGGAAATGACATCGATGCGGATCATACCCCGGTCGAAGCGGGGTTGAATTGGACGGTGGGTTGGAAAACCGACTTCCGGGGCAAGGCCGCGATCCTCGCTCAGAAACAACAGGGCCCCTCTCGCAAATTGGTGGGCTTCAAGTTGACCGGTCGCGGAGTGCCCCGAAACGGGTACACCCTGTTGTCTGCCGATGGAGCGCCCATCGGCGTGGTGACCAGCGGCACGCAGAGCCCTTCCCTCTCCGAGCCCATCGGAATGGGCTATGTGGAGTCAGACCATGCGGCCATCGGCACTCCGATTCAGGTCGCCATCCGCAACAAGCACATTGATGCCGTCGTCGTCAAGACCCCTTTTCTCTGATCATGCCCGAAGCGCCATCCACCACACAGGTCGAGCGCGGTGAACGCCGTGTCGAAGTCTGCTTTTCTCCCAAGCAGTTCGAGCTGTACAGGGACGAATTCCACACCTGTGTGGTCATCGATGTGTTGCGTGCCACCAGTGCCATCTGTACCGGCTTGGCCAATGGGGTGGACAAGATCATTCCCGTTCCCACCTTGGAGGAGGCCCGTGAACTGCAACAGCAGGGGTGCATTGCGGCAGCAGAACGCAATGGCCAAATCGTTGAAGGCTTCGACTTCGGCAACTCACCACGCTCTTACCAGACCGACGACCTCATTGGCAAAACGGTGGCCTTGACCACCACCAATGGAACCAAAGCCGTGGCCATGGCCAAGGACATGCCGCAAGTGGCGATCGGGAGCATCAACAACCTGGATGCCATTTCCACCTGGCTGATGCAACAGCCAGGACATGTGTTGTTGCTCTGTTCTGGTTGGAAGGACAAGTTCAACCTCGAGGACACCATCTGTGCGGGTGCCATCGCCGATCGCTTGATTGACATCGCGCGGTACAAGAGCATCGAAGACAGCACCATTGCGGCCAAGCACCTCTTCTTGGGTGTACGCGGCAACATCTTCTCCTTCCTCAAGGCCTCCTCCCACCGCCGCCGTTTGCGCAACCTCAACCTCGGTGAAGACATCAAGTATTGCTTGACCCCCAACACTGTCAATGTGGTGCCCGTGCTCTATAACGGCGCCTTGGTGGATTCTCGACGGGTGCCTGAGTTGGAAGCGGCCTCTTGAGCCCATTCCGGTTTCGGGCCACAGTTGGGTTGTGCCTGCTGGCATTGGTCTGCCAATCCTGGGGTTTTTTCGTTCACCGCCACATCAACTCGGCCGCGTTATCGGTGGTGCCGGAGCCGCTGGGAGCCTGGCTTCAACGCGAGTCTGAATGGTTGACAGCGCATGCGGTCGATGCCGACAAGCGCAAGCGGATGGTGGACAAGGAAGCGCCCAAGCATTACCTGGATTTGGATGCGCCGTCGTTGTTGTGCCTGAATGAAGCCGGGGCATCCCCTTCTTGGTCCACAGCGTGTGACGCTTGCACCGAAGACTCGCTTTGGGCCTATGGCGTCTTGCCATGGAACATTCAATGGACCTACCGCCGCTTGTCCGAGGCCATGCACGAAGGAGACGCCGCGCGCATCCTCCGACATGCCGCAGACTTGGGTCATTATGTGGGCGACGCGCATGTCCCCTTGCACACCACCCTGAATTACAACGGGCAATTGACCGGGCAGAAGGGCATCCACGGGTTGTGGGAGACCCGGCTCCCTGAACTGTACGGCGGGCAATACTTGTTGGCGGTGCCCGAGGCGACCTACATCAGCGATGTCGGGCAATGGGCGTGGGCGACCGTGCACCGGAGCCATGCCGCGGTGGACAGCGTGCTGGAATTCGAGGCGGAGCTGGTGGCGTCTTGGACCGGCGACTTGGTGGTCCGTGAAGCGCGTGGAAGGACGGTGCAATTGCAGCGCGTGGAGCCATGGTGTGCCATGTATCATGCCCGGTTGGATGGCATGGTGGAACGGCAGTGGCGCGCGTCCATCCACAGTGTGGCCTCATTGTGGTGGAGTGCTTGGATCGACGCCGGACAGCCCGATTTGGGCCTTGTCTTTCCTGAACATCGGGCTTGCAACTGGTGGCGCAGGCTTTGCGGGCGATGTCCTGACCCCGGGGCGAACCCATAACTTGAGGCCATGCCGCGATTGGTACTTGTCAATCCCTACTCCGCCGGGAGCCATGCTTTGTGGGAGCGCGGATTGGCCCGACATCTGCCGAATTGTGGTGGCCACCGCGGAGAAAGGTGGTCCGTGGATGTGGTGCGGTTGCCAGGGCGTCATTGGAAATGGCGGATGCATGCGGCTGCATGGACGATGGTGCAGCGCCTGTCTGATGACGGGCTTCTGGACCAAGCGGTGGACCTGTTTCTCGTGACCGACATGTTGGATGTCGGGCAGTTCCGGTCGGCACTTCCTCCCGAGCATCGGGACACGCCCATTGCCCTGTATTTCCATGAAAACCAGTTGACCTTTCCCGCACATCCCGAACGGCCACCAGGGGATTGGGACCGGCATTACGCGTTCATCAATGTGATGTCCGCATTGTTGGCGGATGCGGTCTGGTTCAATTCTGAATACCACCGCACGGCATTTCTGGAAGCCATTCCGCCCTGGCTTCGGTCGTTGCCTTCACCTCGACCGGTGCAGCCCGATGTGGCCATTCGGCGAAAGTCCCGCGTGCTTCCCATTGGTTTGGAGGAGGATGTGGTGGGCTTCCAAGGGCGAACCGACCGATTTGGTGATGGCCCGCCTGTCATCGCTTGGAATCACCGATGGGAACATGACAAGGGGCCGCTTGCCTTCTTGGAATTGTTGCGCTCGGTCCGAGACCAAGGCTTGGCCTTTCGCCTCTGTGTTGTGGGCCAATCTTTTAAGACCAGCCCGGATGCCTTTGACGTGATGCGGCGAGAATTGGATGCCGAGGTGGTGCATTGGGGGTTTGCGGAATCCCGCTCGACCTACTTGGAACTGCTCGCGTCTTCGGACATCGCATTGGTGACCGCCCATCATGATTTCTATGGCATCAGTGTCCTGGAGTCGGCCGCATTGGGTCTGGAGGTGGTGGCGCCATGTGAACTGGCCTACCCTGATCATTTTCCTCAGGAAGAACTGGTGAAGCGCGAGCAGCTGCAGGATCGGTTGGCGGAGGTGTTGAATGGACGCCGAAATGGGGTGTGGAAATGCGCGGCCTTGAAAAAATCTTGGGAGCAAGTGGCGCCTGAGTGGTATAAGGCAGCCCAGGAAGTCCGAACGGACAAAAAAATGAGCGAAGTTGGTGTGCCGAGAGCGGGTCGTTGAGTCAGGTCGAATTGAGATGAACTGGCGTTAAAGTGCGCTGAATGTTGTGGTGCATGAGACTGATTGCCGGTGGTGCTCAGACACATGGCGGCGGTGAATGAACTTTCGACAAAATCAAGGGGGTCAAGCCTTTTTTTTATCAAGGTTGGCGGGAATATTTGCTGTCTCCCACATCGGGGATGGCGACACCAGAATCCCGAAGGAGAACAACCCATTTGAACCCACAACTGATGAACCTCAACCACGAAAGTGCCTGGGCAAATTGCCTCTCCTTTATCGAAGACAATGTCAGCGCTCAGGCTTTCAAGACGTGGTTCATTCCGATCAAGTCGGTCAAGCTGGAAGAGTCGGTCCTGACCATCCAGGTCCCCTCCCAGTTCTTTTATGAGTGGCTCGAAGAGCACTATGTGGATTTGCTGCGCAAGGCCATTGGGAAGGAGCTTGGGAAGGAGGCGCGCCTCGAGTACTCCATCATCATGGAGCAACCTGCGGCAGGAGCATCCCCTTACACGGTCAAGCTTCCCACCTCGCACAATGCCGCGATCCGCAATCGCTCGGTGCAGATGCCAATGGATTCAGCGGAAGCGCCCATCAAGAATCCCTTTGTGATTCCAGGACTCAAAAAGCTGAACATTGACTCCAACCTCAACCCGAAGTACAGCTTCGAGAACTTCATTGAGGGAGAGAGCAACCGGCTGGCGCGCAGTGCTGGATTCGCCGTGGCCCAAAAGCCGGGCGGCACGGCCTTCAATCCGCTGCTCATCTACAGCCCTGTCGGACTCGGAAAGACCCACCTTGCTCACGCGATCGGAATTGAAATCAAG
>CBFHWV010000003.1:46922-71854 GCA_965659565.1 uncultured Flavobacteriales bacterium | reverse complement strand
AACAGGGACGCGCCTCGGATCTCGACGACCCGGTGGGCATTCAACAGAAGGTCAAAGCCCATTTCCCCATGAATGGCCTTCAGTCGGGTGCGAATTGCCGTGCGTTCTTCGTCCGTCCTTCTGGCATAGTCCGCGTAATCGTGGTTGCCCAGGATGCTGAATTTCCCAAATCGACCGCTCAAAGCTCGGAAGCGCTCGATCCAGGGCTCCGCCTCGTCGCTGTGGTCGTTCACCAGGTCTCCTGTGAAGCACAGCAGGTCCGGGTCGAGGTCCCGAACCATGTCCAAACCGGGCTGTACCGCGTCGAATTGCCCCAAGAAGCTGCCGAGGTGGGCATCGGATATCTGAACAATGCGGACGCCATCTAGGGCTGCTGGCAAGTCCTGAATTGGCACTTCATGCCGGCGAACATGGTAACCCTTCCGACCACGGGTCATGCCATGGGCGAACGCCCCCAACAACAGCCCTGCGGTCGCCTGTCCGGCCACTGTGATGAAACTCCTGCGCGGCACATCCACCCGCGTTGCCTTCGGTGTGACCGCCCATTGGCTCCAATACCGGAGGCCATCGGCGATTTCCACGCCACAAAGGAACAGCTTGGGCACGGCGAGGCTGATCAGCACAGCGTGTGTCAGCAACAAGTATTGTGGCGCAAACTCCCGCCAATGGGGCCAGCGCCAGAAATAAATCAAAGTCCAGACGATCTGGACCGAGGTCACCGAAAACCAAGCCCACCGAATGGTCGAAAACCGGGCACTTGCCGACCACATCCTCGCCATGTTGCGCCAAGCGCCCCACTCGATCAATCCCAGGATGCCCAGCAGGATGGCCGAAGTGATCAGAATGCGCATGGTGGACGGCATGGTGCGAAATTAACCGCCCTCTGGACGGCTGGTTCTCTGTTGGGGAAGCTTGGCATTCATGGCCCCTCCCTCGGCCCGAAGCGCCGCCTTGGCGCGTTCCGCGTCCAGGGGCTCTTGGTACAAGGTGGCGCCTGCATCCCGACCGGGATGGACGTGGAGCCAATGGGTGGTCCACCCTGCGGCCGCGGCCGCCTCAACATCGTGCGTGGCCATCACCACAATGCGGTCCTGTCCCCGCCATTGTGCCATTTGGTCGAGCACGTCCTCCTTGCCCACCAAATCCAGGAATGCCGTCGGCTCATCGAGGAACATCACATGGCCGGATTGAACCCCGGCCCGGGCCACCATGACGCGCTGGGCCATGCCATCACTCAGGGTGTCCATCGGGAGGTCTTTCCATGCCAAGATGCCCGCAGCCTCCAAGATGTCGTTCAGCGACACCTCGGCATCCACTTGCCCACTGGCACGGCGCCCCAGCGCGATGACATCGGCCACAGTCAGACCGGCAGGCTTGGGCGGGGTGGACGTCACAAATGAGATGTGCCCTGCCCGAAGCGAAGGGGCCATGTCGTGAACGGATTCTTGTCCGAGACATGCCCGGCCTGACTGCGGCGCCAACAATCCCGATGCCGTTTGCAGGAATGTGGATTTGCCTGTTCCATTGCGGCCGACCACCACCAATGCTGAACCGGGCTCCAATGCAAAGTCCAGCACAGCGCCTCCCGCGGTGGGACGGGCCAAGTGAAGCTGTTCAAACCGCAATGCCTTTGACATCATGTGGGATTGGAATTGGATTGACGCAACAACAACCACAACACGACCGGCGCGCCCACCATGCTTAGCACAGCATTGAGCGGAATGGCGGTGAACCGAACGGCCCAATCTGCGAGCAAGGCCAAGACAGTGCCCATCCACAACACCGGTCCGAGCAAGCTTCCCGTGCGCCCTGGACCGTGCAACACCCGAACCAAGTGGGGCGTCGCCAGACCGAGGAAGGCCACCGGACCGCACCACGCGGTCACCAGTGCCGCGAGACTGCCTGTGATGCCCAACAGGCCCCACGTCAGCAAACGCTCGTTGACCCCCATGGAGCGCGCCGTTTGCGAACCGAGTCGCCACATGTCCAGGTCGTGGTTGTAGCGGATGGCCCAGCCCACGCCGAACAGGAGCGCCGCACCGACTGCCACCACGCTGGCGGCATCGGCCCGACCAAAGGACCCCATCCCCCACACCACGAATGCCTGCAATGCCCCTGCTTCCGCACCGGCCTGGAGCACCGTGACCATGGCGCCGGAGAGGTAGCCCACCATCAATCCGAAAATCAGCAATGCCGACCTGGAACGGAACCATCCGACCACAGCTCCGAGCAACAGCATGATGCCCCAGGCACCCGCCAAAGCGCCGGCCACTGTTCCGGCAATGCCGAAAGGTTGGCCCAAGGCCAAACCGCCCAAAGAGACCAAGGCCACACCCAATGTGGAGCCGGACGTGACCCCCAGCACACTGGGGCCTGCCAACGGGTTCTTGAAATACGCCTGCATCAACAGCCCGGAGAGGGCCAATGCGCTGCCCGAGAACGCCGCAAGCAACAAGCGGGGCAAGCGCAACTTCCAGAGAATCGTCCCGGCCATCCCCTCCCCTTGCAACAGGGCGGACCATTGGTCAGACCAAGTGAGCCCAGCGGGTCCGGAGAACCAACCGATGGCAAACAACGCGAACGCCAGAAATGCCAGCGCAATGGAAATCCAGCGCGACCTGCTCATGGCGGTGTCGGTTTGAAGTACACCGACTCCCGCGCTTCATCCAGACCGTGAAACAGCGCCATCAAGTCGGCCAACATCTCGTGTGGCTCCAACACAGCCTGCCCGAAATAATCGACCTCAGCCGTGTTGCAGTGAAACAGCGTTTTGCCCTCGAAGTCGCACCATGGAGCCTCTTCTTGTGCTTTGGATGCGGTCCATCCATCGGGCGCGTACACCACCTTGCCCCAGAAATCACTGCCCGCTGCAATAGCAGCGCATTGCTCCAGCTCCACTTCGTAGTTGGCACCGACTTGATGGAGCGACATCGCCTGCACGGCCTGCTGGTCGAATGCGTAAGCCCCCCCTGCATCCGAAATGAGTCTGGCCACCATGCCCTCCGCACCTGGCGCCGTCCACCGTCCGGATTGGCTGCTCCCAGAGAAGACCACGGGCCGTCCATGCCGTTCAGCGTGGCGCTGCGCCTGATCCGCCCAAGCCAAGTAGGCCTGTTCAATCGCGCTGAACACGCTGTCTGCACGGGACATGCGGCCCGTCAACCAGCCGAAAACACGGAGGTACTCGGCGCGTCCCAATGGATGGGGTTCTGCGTATTCGGTCAGGGGCAGCACCCACACCCCCGTCCTATCGGTGACCCCTTCCATGGGGTTCCCAAATGGATAGCTGGTGAGCACATTGACCCCGCTGGCCACCAACCGCTCATCCTCCAACCCCGCATCCCCGCCCAGATCGATGACGGAAGGATGGACGTCCGCAACGCGTTCGGCATACCCACTGGCGACCCACTGGTCTTCCGCACCGATGGCGCGGACAAAGGGCACATGGGTCGTGGACCAGGTTCCCAGCACGAGGGCGTCTGAAGAAGGGAGCAATGTGACCCCGTCCTCCTGTGTCGCAGCCACCACGAATGAGCGCGTCCAGCGGGTCGTATCGCCCTGGTTCGCCAACCAAAGTGTGCGCCCCGAGTCCAACCAACCGAAACCGCAGGCCCAGCGCGCCCCGGGGCCTTCTCCTCCGACGATCTCCTCCACTGCACCCCTCTCCTTCACTGAGGCCGGACTGCCGCAGCCGGAGAAGACCCATCCCGCGATGCACCCCACGAGGATCCAAGGGGCCACAGAACGGGCAACGGGGGTTTTCCAAAAAGGGAGGGTCACGCCTCAAAAGTACGGGGGGGCAATCCGTAACTTGGAAGCAGACCCGCAATGACCGGATATGCCCGTTTCCAAGGAAGAGATTGAACTGCAACGGCGTGTCGACGCCATGAAATTGAAACTGTCCGACTTGAACCGCGCCATCGAATCAGCGCGGTTGGGAGGTGGACAGGCCCGCATTGACAAAGAACACGCCAAAGGCAAACTCACGGCGCGGGAGCGGCTCGACCTGTTGTTTGACCCGGATGCGCCACAACTGGAAATCGGCGCCTTGGCTGGAGGCGGGATGTACGAGGCCCATGGTGGTTGTCCCGGCGGAGGATGCGCCGTGGTCATCGGACACATCGAAGGCGTTCGCTGCATTGTGGTGGCCAACGATGCCACCGTCAAGGCTGGCGCATGGTTTCCGATCACCGGCAAGAAAAATCTGCGCGCTCAGGAATTGGCGTTTGAATTTCACTTGCCCATCCTCTACTTGGTGGACAGTGCCGGCGTTTACCTGCCGATGCAAGACGAGATCTTTCCGGACAAGGAGCACTTTGGGCGCATTTTTCGGAACAATGCCAAACTGAGCGCTGCGGGCATTCCACAGCTGGCCGCCGTCATGGGAAGCTGTGTGGCTGGCGGGGCTTACTTGCCCATCATGAGCGATGAGAGCATCATCGTGCGTGGCACGGGAAGCATCTTTTTGGCCGGCCCCTACCTCGTCAAGGCCGCCATCGGAGAGGATGTCGACTCCGAATCCTTGGGCGGGGCAGACATGCACGGCAGCATCTCCGGGGTCGTCGACCATGTGGTGGACAACGACAGGGAAGCCATTGCCCTGCTGCGCACCCTTGTGTCCCACCGTTCGGACCGCCCGAGTCGTCGGGCCTTTGGACGGGTCGCTCCCCAGGATGCCGGTGGCGGCTCGGACGGGTTGCTCGAAATCCTGCCCGAATCCCGGAAGGAGCCTTACGATTCGAGAAAGCTCCTCGAAGCCCTCGTGGATGGCGGAGAGTTCACGGAATTCAAGAAGGACTTCGGAAAAACCCTGCTGTGCGCCACCGCCCGCATCGACGGGTGGAATGTGGGCATCGTCGCCAACCAGCGGCTGCTCGTCAAGAGCCCCAAATCCGGCACCCAATTCGGCGGGGTCATTTACTCGGACAGTGCCGACAAGGCCGCCAGGTTCATCATGAACTGCAACCAGAAGGGACTGCCCTTGGTCTTCCTGCAAGACGTGACCGGCTTCATGGTGGGGTCGAAAAGCGAACAAGGCGGCATCATCAAGGACGGGGCGAAGCTGGTCAATGCCATGGCCAATTCGGTGGTCCCGAAATTCACGGTGGTGGTCGGCAACAGTTATGGCGCGGGGAATTATGCCCTGTGCGGCAAGGCCTACGACCCCAAGTTCATGCTCGCTTGGCCCAGCGCAGAGCTCGCCGTGATGGGCGGTGCGCAAGCCGCCACCGTTCTGCTCCAGATTGAAGTGGCGCGGCGGAAAAAGGCGGGAGAGGACATTGACCCCGAAAAGGAAGCGACCATCCGGGCCGAGATCGAAGCCCGGTATGCGGAACAAACCTCGCCCTATTATGCCGCGGCGCGTCTGTGGGTCGATGCCATCATCGATCCCAGGGACACCCGCATGTGGATTTCAGAGGGCATCGCCGCCATGGATGGCGCCCCAGAAGAAGGGCCGTTCACCATGGGGGTCCTGCAGACTTGACGGTCAGGCGCGTTCGCGGCTGCTGAGCTCCTTCCACATCATGCCGAGCAGCGCGGTTTCGGCCTCTGCGTTGCCACCTTTGCGGGCCTCAACGCCTTGCTGAAGAATGAGCATGGCCTCGAGCAGGTCGCCCTCGTCCTCCACCCATTCCGGAAGGGCTTCAAACAAGGTGAGTGCCTCGACCATGACCGGCATTCCCATGTCGACACAGCGGGCTGCCAGGGCTTTGAGGTGGCCTTCTGCAGATCCCCCACATTCCCAGAGGCATCCGAGCAGCTCCGCCAGTTGGTGGTCCTGATCTGGATCCAATGCCGCCTCCAACAGGGCATTGCCCGCTCCTTCGAGCTTCAGCCCGCGCAAGATGTCGTCCACCTGCTTCCGCACCGCTGGCTCATCCGTGGCACCCCGAAGCTGGACCAATTCGGCCACCGTGCTGATGTCGCCTTCTTCCTTGACCCGCTTCAAGGCCGCGTCGCGCATTTCCGCCACCGGTGAATGCAGGGCTTCGTGCAACGCTGCGAGGGCTTTGGCCTGCTTCTCTTCCATGGCGCAAAGTTAGCCGGCGGGCAGGTCCGCCCAACGCCGACCCCACGCAGCCAGCTCGGCCAGCATCATCGCAGTGGCCCCCCAAATGAAGGGGACTCCGGGCAAGGCAAATCCAGGGGCTTCCAAACGCCATGATGCATCCGCTCCGGCCTGGACCTGCTGCCTTTGCCGAAAAACGGGGTCCATGATCTGCTGGAGCGAGACGCGGTGCACGTTCGCCACCTCCAATGGATCTGGATGCAGCGTCTCCGGCAGCCGGACGGGGGCCAAATAAGGTCGCACCACGAATGCGCTGGGCACCACGTGGACCTCGGTCATGGGCTCGGGGGACATCAACGGCTCACAATCCTCAGCCAATCCCAATTCCTCTCTCCATTCACGCAATGCACATTCCAGCAGAGATTCACCAGCCTCCCTCCTGCCTCCGGGAAGGGCCATTTGACCACCGTGCACCCCACCGCCCAGCGTCCTCTGAATCATGGCCAAGCGGCCGTCGGGCTCCAACCCGATCAAGACCGCGGCCTCTCGAAAGTCACGGCCTGCGGTGCCCTTGTTGCGCGCCGATTCTGCCGACGTCCGACCAAACGGCATCACTTCTTCATGAGAATAGACCCCTGGCATGGGCGCACCTGCGGCCTTCCACCCTGTCCAATCGCACATCCTGTGGTGATTCATGCTCAACCTTTTCGGTGGCTTTGGATTCCGAGGCCCCCGACAGAGGCGCTAATTTCGCCCTGCGATGTTGCAACTCGGTTCGGAATTGTGGTTTCCACCACCTGAGCACTTTGGCGAAGACGGGCTGGTGGCCATCGGCGGTGACCTGTCCCCGGCCCGATTGCTCCTGGCTTACGAGCGGGGCATCTTTCCTTGGTCCGCGCCTGAAGACCCCCTGCTGTGGTGGTCTCCGACCCCACGTGCCGTCGTGCAGCCCAGCGAAGTCAAGGTCTCGAAAAGCATGCGGAACGTCCTGAACCAGAAGCGGTTCACCATCACGATGGACCAAGATTTCCGAGGTGTGATGGAAGGGTGTGCGGACCGGCCGGAGGAAGGAACTTGGATCACCGAGGACTTCATGGAGGCATATGGCCAACTGCATGAACTGGGCTTTGCGCACAGCGTAGAAGCATGGAACAACGCGGGTGAATTGGTCGGAGGGCTGTATGGCGTGTCGCTCGGAAACATGTTCTTTGGCGAGTCCATGTTCGCCAAGGCGTCCAATGCCAGCAAAACGGCTTTCATCACACTGGCCCGTCAGCTCGAAACGTGGGGCATGCCTTGGATGGATTGTCAAATCATGAATCCCCACCTCGCGTCATTGGGCGCCATGATGATGCCGAGAACCGAATTCCTCAGCGCCCTGGACCTCGCTTTGGAAGCCCCCACCCGCCGCGGAACCTGGTCGTTTACCGAGCCCCATTCCAGTCCGACACCATGAGCTTCGGGCATCGATTGTGGACCCGATTGGGATGGGCCATGCGCTCAGCACAAGGCTGGCGTCTGGAAGGGCCTTACCCGCGCCGTGGTGCAGAGGTGATGCTGATTTGCGGTCCCAGTCTGCCGCCGGACACCGAGTGGGAGCGCTACCTCATCCTGCACCTTGAAAGACGGCAACACAGGGGGCAAACGGACACTGCGAATCCCATTCCAAAGATCCGATGCGCCGCCACACTGGACATGGTGAGCCGTCACATCGAAGAAGCACGCCGTCACGGTCTGGACATTCAACTGGTCCAGCGCTCCTGTCGGCACCGCAAAATCCGCTGCAACACCCCGTTCAATGCGCAACATGATGCCGACCGAACCGCGGATTATGTGCGTCGCATCTTCAGCTATCCAATGGGCTGTGAGGGTGTGACCACAGTATGATGCTGAGGTGAACAAAAGGTTGACAAGTTGTCCATATCTGACTCGGGGAAAACTTCGGTTTCGCGCGTGTTGTCCCCTTCTTTGTGAGCGTCGGCAGCCCGACGATTCACGAAACCCACTGCAGCATGGACAAGCACGACCTCATGATTCTCGACATCGTTCAACAACACAAGCGTGAGCGCCAGGAACACATTCGCTTGGCTGCCTTGGAACGGAATTTCTGGAAGAGAATTGAAGGGGATGTGACCCTCAGCGTCGGTCAAGCGCGCATTGGAGAGCGCATCACCCGTCTGTATCTCGATGGACTCATCCAGAATAAGAACGGATACATGCTGACCAAGAAAGGCCGTGAGGCTTTGAGCCAAGAGACAGAGCGCCTGGCTCAAGTGGCTTGACCTCCGAGTCACCTACTGCCAACAGAAAAGGCCACCTTTCAGGTGGCCTTTTCTGTTGTTGCGCACATCCTGTCGATGTCGCAGAAAACCGGTGTCCTCAATTCTCCTCAAGGATCTCCAATTTGGGATACTTCTCCCGCCAGAACTCCAGTTTACTGGGGTCGCGCACGGTGATGACGGTTCTGCCATCCAGGCGGACTTTGATGTTGGGCTGGAGCTCTTTGGTCTTTTTCTTCTTCTTGGCCATAACGGGAACTTCTGCAGGTATAACAGGTAAAACCTGATTGGGTTGCAATCAAACCCAAAGAATTCCCGCCACCAAAGCCTCAGGAATCAATTGTGAAACTTTCAAACGCTGTTGTTCACAGCACTTCCTCATTCAACACTTGGCTCAGGCCCACCCCCTGCGACCGCTGCGAAACCCGAAACCTGCGATGTAGCTGTAGCACAGCGCCACCAACATCAAGGCCAATCCGAATCCAGATACGTCCAACAGAGCACCGAAGGCCGGCGGAATCACAGCGCCCCCGACGATGGCCGTGCAGAGGATTCCACTGCCTTGCGGTTTCGCATCTCCCAGCTGTTCAATGCCCAACGTGAAGATGGTGGGGAACATGATGGAGTTGCACAGGCCTACCCCCAGCAAAAGCAGCAACGCGGGCAACCCGGCAGACGCACTGCTGCCGATCACCAACGCCACCGCCAAGGTCGCGAACACGCCCAGCAATAAACCCGGCTTGACCCTTTGCATCAATGCGGCACCCAAAAAGCGCCCCACCATGGCGCCTCCCCAGTAGAACGTCAACAACACGCCCAGTTTCCCTTTGGGATCCATGTCTAGAACAGACTGCCCTTTGATGGAAGCGGCCAAGCCGGCCATTCTTTCGAGCAGTGGACTCGACTGCATCAACTCGTGCACATTGAGATGGAGGCCATAGTTGACCATGTAGCTGCCCAGGGCCACCTCAGCCCCGACATAGACAAAAATGCCGATGGCACCAGCCCTCAACCGGCCATTGGAAAAGACCTCGCCCAACGAACGCTGAGCGCCCTCAGCACCCTCCAAAATTCGAGGCAAAGCGATTCTCCAAATGATGGCGGCGAGCACCAAAAAAGCCAAGGCCAACAGCACAAACGGAACCTGAACCGCCCCGGCTTCTGCAGCTTGATAGGCCGCAAGTGCCTCATCAGTCAGCTCGGCCTGCTCGGCGCCCGTCATGACGGTGTCTGACAGCAAGTAGGTGGCGCTGATGATGGGGGCAATGGTGGTGCCCAGAGAATTGAAGGCCTGCGCCAAATTGAGGCGACTTGAGGCCCCCTCCTCCGGGCCGAGAACAGCGATGTACGGGTTGGCGGCCACCTGAAGGACCGTGATGCCCGACGCCACGACAAACAGGGCCAGCAGAAACAACCCGAAGACCCGCGTGGACGCCGCTGGATAAAAGATGAGACACCCCAAGGCGGCCAACGACAAGCCGACCAGAATGCCATTCTTGTAACCGATTCGCTTGATCAGTCGGCCACCCGGAATCGAGATGACACCGTAGGCGGTGAACCATGCGAATTGGACGAGCCCCGCCTGCAGGTAGGTCAACTCGAACACATCCTTCAGCCGCGGAATCAGGGCATCCACCAAGACGGTGATGAAGCCCCACATAAAAAAGAGGGACGTCACCGTGATGAACGCCCCTCGGAATCGTTGTCCGTTGGTCATGTCGGCAAAATACAGCGCACAAGGCGCACGCCAACACCGACCAATGCGGTCAGCGCATCAACTGGAAAGTGCCGAGCATCTCCTCGGCATCCGTGCGCGCGCCCTTCCACTTCAAACGGTAATTGTACATGCCTTCCGGGGCATAGTGCTCTCCACCATTCACATTTCCAATCCAAACTTCGTCCGGATCCTCGCTGTGGAAGACGAGCTCTCCCCACCGGTTGAAGATGTCCAACTCATAACGGGTGACCTCCGAAATGACCACCTTGAAGGCGTCGTTCATCCCGTCATTGTTGGGGGTGAACGCATTCGGGATGTAGATGAGAACAGGCCCTTCCACCAATGTGTACGCACTGTCGGTGCACCCCAGCGGGTTGGTCACTGTTAACTGCGCGTAGTAATCTCCGAGGCCATCATATTGGTGAATCGGGTTGACTTCCTCGCTGGTGTTGCCATCGCCGAAGTCCCAGTCAAAGTCGCAATTGCCGCAGGCGGGCTCTGGCGTGGCGATGAACTCGATTTCCGTATCCGTCAGGTAGCTGGTGAAGAAGTCGCTGTAGACATATTGGACCTCCACGTCGATGGTGGCACTCAGCGTTTCGCCGCAGATGTCCGTCACGTCGACCGGATAGCTCGCTGACAAACTTGGAGCGACATACTGCGTCTCTCCGAATGCCGGAATGCTGGGCCAGCTGTAGACGAAGCCCTCTTCTCCCCCGGTTGCATAAGCACTCAAGGACAGGGCCTCACCGCGGCAAATGACGGTGTCGTTGCTCACGGCCAGCGTCATGGGCACATCGGGGATGACCAACGTGGCCGCCGTCTCGTCCTCTCCGCCACATCCGTCCTGGACTTCGACGAAAATGGGCGTGGTCACAAAGCTCTGAACGGTGATTTGCGGATCCGACCCTCCGTAGGGCACGCCACCGACAGACCACTCATAGGTGTATTCCCCCGCTCCTGATTCAATGTTCACAGCGATGACCGTGTTGTCGATGCAGGAAGCGTTGATGGTGTCTGGCAGGTCGACGACCAGCGGCGGGTTGTCGATCACAATCGTGGTGCTGGCACCACCCGAGGATTGGCAATTGTCGGTCACTTCCACCGCAAACGTGGTGGGCAATCCATCGGAATAACTGAACGTCGCTTCGTCCCCAACCGGGTTGAAATTCTGCGTCCACGCATAGGTGTACACCCCGCTTCCCCCTTCGATTTGTGGGGACATGACGAAGGTCTCCGTGCAGGGACCGACCAGCGTGTCAGGAAGGGTCACTTCGAGCGGGGGGCTCACCACGATGACTTCCGTCGTGGCTGTCACGAATTGGCCGCATCCATCGGACACCTCCAACGTGATGGACATGTCCGAATCCGTGGTCCAATTCAACGTCTCGGTGAATCCGAGGAAGGAAAAACCCTCCAGCCAAGACCAATTGTAAAAGGGCTCTCCTCCGGACCAATCCGGGGTGATGCTGAACGGCACGTTGCAGCTGACCTCGTACTCATCCTCGAGTTCCACAATCAACTCGGGCACGTCGATGCTCACATTGATCATGGCCGTCGCCGTGAGCCCGCAAGCGTCTTCTACTTCGACGTGGACCTCGGTGGCCGCATTCCACGTGCTGACAAACAAGCTGTTGTTGTATCCAAAGGCAGGCTGTCCATCCTGGAATTCCCAGCTGTAGGTGTACGGCGGATTGCCCCCTTCAGCTTCTGCAAACACCTCTGCAAATCCGTTGCAGTCGAGCACCAAGTCGCCCCCGGTGATCTCCACCGTCAGTTCAGGGTATTCTTCCACAATGATGTCAAAGGTTCCAGGGTCTTCCGGCATGCCACAGGTGTCCGACACCGTCACGGTGCATTGGTAGTCGCCAGCCGCAGCAGGAATGTAGTTGTATGTGGGCTCGTCCACGCCGGGATTGCAGTCCCAGTCGTAGTGGTAATTGCCATAACCACCGACGATGATGGGTTCCAGCAACACGCTGTCTCCCACGCACAGCGTGCTCTCATAACCGTCTACTTCAAGCGGATCGGGTTCATCCGCAATGTCAAACTCGAAATAGCTCGTCAATCCCCCGCCATTGCATGCCGCGAGGTTGAGAATCTCCATCACCACCGTCTCGGTGCCTTCCGGGATCCCGTCCTCAAATGCGTCCAGTGGGAATTCTTGGACCGACACATAAGGCGGGAAGAACACGGTGTCCGGCAACAATGTGAAGTCCACACCATTGGTCGCAGTGCTGGCCGAATATTCGATGATGACCATCTCCTCGATGTCGAGGATGGTTTCCAGAGGCCGTGTGAAGGTCAACAATGCCTCACCGCAATCTTCATAGATGATGTTGGCTTCCGGACCTCCCACGTCAATGCTGAGGTCTACTTCGACGACCGAGTTCGATTCAAAAGACCCGCTTTCCAAGATCACGATGGACTCCAGCGCGGTGTCCGAACCGTCCGCAATGGCGAGTCGGATGTGATAGGTCTCCCCACATTCCACTTCACTCTCTGCGGTGAGCTTGACGGTGTAGCCATTTTGGCAAAGGATGTCGTTGCCCTGGTTGTCTACGTAATAGGCCGAATTGGTCACATTGTTGACCGAGCTGATGGTGATGGCCAATTGTGGATCAGAGCCGGGGACCTCGGCAAGGTTGATCGCATTGTCCGTGTAAGGCCCATTGATGCCGGGTCCACTCAGAAAGAAGCCGAAAATGTCATTGTATTGGCTGTTGATCCAGGCCAAATACTCGTCAGAACCGAAGACGTAGTTGAAACGAATGGTGTCGCCGGTGGCGACAAAATCAAACTCGATGGCGCAGACGTCGTTGACACTGCTCACACTGAAGTTTTGTCCAATGAGTGGAGGAACGCTGTTGGCAATGGTGAGCAAATCGTTGTCACCGGACACTTCCAGCCCGTCTTCGATGAAGTCATCCACACAACCATCGTCCACATTCGCAGGATTGTTGGCCACTTCCGTGGAGAGAATGAGGCCGGCCTCAATGGGAAATTCCGACGGGTCGAATCCGGTGATCTCCCCGATTTGAACGGGGCTTCCCGTGAAGACCACATTGGTGGCCTCCACCCCTGTTCCAAGCAGCACATCGTTGACGTATTCCTCCGGGGTCAGGGTGCTGTTCACTTCAACTTGCGCAAAGGCACAGGTCGATGTCAAAAAAATCAGGACAACAGCCCAGCATGCAGATGCGGTGCGGTGGTTCGGGGTCGAGGTCATGTGTTCCGCAATTTACCTGAGATAGGACGACGAAAAAGGCGAAAGGTTGCGCCTTTCGCCTTTTCAGCTGTCAGAAAGTTGGGGGAACCCGACCTCAGCGCACTTCAAACTCGGCCAACTCCTCCTTGAGGCGCTTCCGTGCATGAAAGATTCGGCTCTTGACCGTGCCCATCGGAATGTCCAATTCCTCCGCGATTTCATCGTAGTGGAAACCGTCCAGGAACATGGTGAAGGGCTTTCGGAAGTCGTACTTCAACCGCTGAATGGCACCTTGAATGTCATCCATGTTGATCAGCGTGGTCACGGAGTCGTGGTGATAATCTTGACTGGCGTTCAGGAAGTATTGGTTCTCCGTTTGGTCAACAATGGTGTTCTGGAAGCGCTTCCGCTTGTAGTTGTTGATGAAGATGTTCCGCATGATGGTGTACAACCAGCCTTTGATGTTGGTCCCTTCCCTGAAGTTGTTCTTGTACCGCAACGCTTTGACAAACGTCTCTTGAACAAGGTCATTGGCATCCTCCCTGTCCCGGGTGAATCCCATGGCGAAGCCGCTCAGAAAGTCTTGGTGGCTGGTCAGCAGGTTGTTGAATTCAATGGTCGACATCTTGTTCAGCGTTGTGCCCCAAAGATTAGACAAACTTCCACGCTGGACAAATTTCTGTTCAACTTTTATGACCCATTCATGAACAAAAGAAGGTTTTGACGTCCAAATCCCCGCAATTGTTGAATCATTGCGACGTGTTGTTCAACCCTGAAGAAGTCCACGGTCAACCAAAACCACAAGATGCTGGTGAAGTTCAGTGCTGGAGCAGGGCGCCGATCAGCGATTGGCCGTCGGCGTGAAGGGCAATTCCCGAGGAAGGAGATTCCACCCCACCAAAGACGCGCCCTGCAAAATGGAACTGCAAGGATGTCCCTTCTGCTTCCCGTTCCACACGGGCGAGATAGTCTCCCACGCCTTGCTCTGAAGGATACGTGGTGCAATAGGCCACGCAATGCACACCCGGGAACTGGCTGTCCAGCTGGGTCAAGTCTTCCAGAGGCACGGATTGTCCCAGGAACAAGCTTTTGTAGCCCGCATTCCTGAGGAGGTAATGGACCATGAGCAGGCTGATGTCGTGGATCTCCCGCTCGGGAAGAAACAGGGCGAATACCGCGCCGTCATAGCCGGGATTGACCGACGGCATGTCATCCACTGCGCGGAACAACCGCTGCCGGATCAGATTGCTCACAAAATGCTCATGGGCTGGGCAGATGGCACTGGTCAGCCACAGCATCCCGATTTGCCCCATGAACGGCAAATACAACCGAAGGAAGAGGCCACTCAAGCCCGCCTGTTCCTCAAATGTGGCCGACACGCTGCGGAACAACTGCTCGTCAAAGTTGAGCATGCTGATCTTCAGCATGCCCAACCAATGCTCTTCGGAGGTGGTCTCCGTTTGCAGCTCTTGCAAGGCCTGTCGCACCTCTCGCTCGCTCATGGCGGCAATGCGCGAGATCTTGTGGCCTTTCTGGTTGAGCAGGCTCACATTCAACAACAGCTTGAGGTCTTCTGAAGTGTAGAACCGAATGTTGGTGGAGGTCCTGCGTGGCGTCAACAGCCCATACCGCTGCTCCCACGCACGGATGGTGTGCGCTTTGATCCCGGTAAAATGCTCGAGGTCCTTGATGGAAAATTCCTGCACGCTCAGACTCACATACGGACCAACAGAGAAGTCAGGCCCAGGTTCATTACAAAGGTGCAATGCCCCTTAGTTTTGACAGGCCCCCAGAGTCCGAGTCCATGCCCATGATTCACCTGTTCGATGACGGCTTGTGCAGCCGCCTCTATCCGTTTCACCTCGTGGAAGGAGTGGCGGGCATTCGGCATGGGGCATTCACCCAACGTGAACGCTGGGATCGGGTCGCTCAAGCCTTGACTGCACATGGTCGGGAAGAAGACCTCCACGTCAACAGCCGCTGGATTCCCGATGCCGAGACGGTGGACCTTTTGCTCCAACACTCGGCCTTGGATGTTGGAGACACCCCTCTGCTGCGTCCGTCAGATGGCCAGCAAGACACCCTACCCGTCCCCCGTCCAACCGAAGACGTCCGCCTGATCGGGCATGCCAACGACCTGTTCAGCGGATTGGAAGACCAAATCAGCCGAGACTTGGGGTGGATGAAGGCGGCATGGCAACTCCAGCCGCTCGAGACGTCGCCACACACAGCACTTTATGGCGCCGTGGGGAGCGTCATGGCCGCGGCAGATGCCGAAGTGCGCGCAGCCAGCTTGGACACGTCAGGTGGCGTCATCGTGATCGGCCCTGGCGCCCGGGTAGAACCAGGAAGCCACATAGAAGGCCCTGTCGTGCTGTGCGAGGGGGCCGTGGTTCGCACCGGCGCCCACATTCGCGGCGCCACCGTGATTGGCCCCCATTGCAAGGTCGGTGGCGAAGTGTCCAACGTCCACTTCCAGGGGTGGGCCAACAAGGCCCATGGCGGGTTTCTGGGCAACAGCGTCATCGGCCGCTGGTGCAACTTGGGCGCCGGCACCACATCGAGCAACCTGAAAAACACCTACGGCACCGTCCGACAATGGTCCCCTGAAGCCGAGGGCATGATCGATTCCGGATTGCAGTTCTGTGGTGTCTTGATGGGCGACCACAGCAAATGCGGCATTGGCACCACCCTCAACACGGGCACCATTTTCGGTCCGGCGTGCGTGGTGTTCGATGCGGGCTTCCCGCCCAAGCACCTGCCGCCATTTTCTTGGCACCACGCACGGCAAGGGCACACGGAGTTGCATGACCTTCCCCGGATGCTGTCCACCGCCGATGCTGTCATGGCCCGGCGTGGCCTGTCCATGTCCCCGGTCGCCAAGGACAATCTGTCAGCCCTGTTTGAGAAAGTGCGCTGGTCTGCCCCATCGGACTGACATTCTGTCTAGACTCGGATCGCTCGGCCATTCAGGCCTGATTTGTGACCTTCGCTCCGCCCATGAGTGATGAACCCAAAGTGCAAGTGCTGCTGTCCGAGGAAGCGGAAGACCAAGTCAGCATCCCCCTGCTGAGCTCCGAAGATGAAGCGGCGATGGAACGCGAAAGCACCCCGGAGGACCTGCCCATCCTCCCGTTGCGCAACACCGTTCTGTTTCCCGGCGTGGTCCTGCCCATCAATGTGGGCCGCGACCAAAGCTTGAACCTGCTGAAGGAAGCCAACAAGGGCGGACACGACATTGGCGTGATGACCCAGCGGGATGGCGAGGTGGAAAACCCGACTCCGGAAGACCTGCATGACATCGGCACCGTGGCGCGCATCGTGAAGATGCTTCGGATGCCCGACGGCTCCAACACGGTCATCATTCAGGGAAAGCGACGATGCAAGATGGGCGAGGTCGTGAGTGAGGACCCCTACCTCCGCGCCAAGGTGACCCCCTTCCCGGACACCGATGCCGATTGGTCCGACACCGAAAAAGAGGCCCTGCAGCAGTCGCTTCAGGAGATGAGCATGGAGGTCATTCAAAACAGCCCCAACATCCCCTCCGAGGCCGCCATCGCCATCAAAAACATCGACTCCCTGCGCTTTCTGGTCCACTTCATCGCCGCCAACATGAATGCGGAAAAGTCCCAGAAGCAAGACCTCCTGGAGGTGGAGGGGCTCAAGGCACGCGTGGAGAAGGTCATGGAATTGCTCGGTGAAGAGCTCCAGGTCCTTGTCCTGAAAAACGACATCCAGAGCCGGGTCAAAACCGACATCGAGAAGCAGCAGCGCGAGTTCTTCCTGCACCAGCAGATGAAGCAGATCCAGGAAGAGCTCGGTTCAGATCCGCACAAGGAGGACATCGCTGGCAAAAAGGCCCGTGCCGAACTCAAAGACTGGCCGGACAAGGTCGCCGAGACCTTCGCCAAGGAAATCGGCAAGCTGGAGCGGATGAACACCCAGAGCGCCGAGTACAGCGTGCAGTCCAACTACCTGGACCTGCTGCTGGACCTTCCCTGGAACATCACGTCCGAGGACAACTTCGACTTGGCCCACGCCCAGGACATCCTCGACGAAGACCACTATGGTCTGGAAAAGGTGAAGGAGCGCATCATCGAACACCTCGCCGTCCTGAAGCTGAAGGGCGACATGAAGTCTCCCATCATTTGCCTGTATGGCCCGCCGGGGGTCGGTAAGACGTCCTTGGGCAAGTCCATCGCCAAAGCGCTGGGCCGGGAATATGTGCGCATGTCGCTCGGCGGCCTTCGCGATGAAGCCGAGATTCGGGGGCACCGCAAAACCTACATCGGCGCGATGCCGGGCAGGGTCATTCAGAACCTCAAGAAGTCAGGCACCTCGAACCCCCTCTTTGTCCTCGACGAGATCGACAAGCTGAGCCGGGATTCCCATGGAGACCCTTCTTCCGCCATGCTCGAAGTGTTGGACCCCGAGCAGAACAGCGCGTTTTACGACAATTACCTCGAGTTGGACTACGACCTGTCCAAGGTCATGTTCCTGGCCACCTCGAACAGCCTCGCCACCATTCAGCCCGCATTGCGCGACCGGATGGAGATCATCGAGGTCTCAGGCTACACGGTCGAGGAGAAAGTGCAAATCGCCAAGCGCCACCTCATCGGAAAACACGTCGAGCAGACCGGCATCACGGCAGAGCAAATCGACATTCCAGACGCCACACTGGAGAAAATCTGTGCGGAATACACCAACGAAAGCGGGGTTCGCGGACTTGACAAGCGCATCGCCAAAGTGGTGCGCCACCGGGCCGTCCAAGTGGCCATGGATGTGAAGCACCAGCGGGCCATCCAGCCAGAAGAGCTCACGGACATCCTCGGCCCGTCCCATGAAAAAGAGCGCTACGAAGGCAACGACGTGGCGGGTGTGGTGACCGGGTTGGCCTGGACACCCGCTGGCGGCGACATTCTGTTCATCGAGACCAGCATTGTCAAAGGCAAGGGCAAATTGACCCTGACGGGCAACCTTGGCGACGTCATGAAAGAAAGCGCCGTGATCGCCCTGCAATATTTGAAGGCCCACGCCGCGGAGCTCGGCCTGGACGCCAAGGTGTTCGACCATTACGACGTCCACGTCCACGTGCCGGCAGGGGCCATTCCGAAAGACGGACCATCCGCGGGCATCACCATGTTGACCGCATTGGCCTCGATCTTCACCCAGCGGAAAGTCCGGAAATTCATGGCCATGACCGGCGAGATCACCCTCCGAGGCCAAGTCTTGCCGGTGGGGGGCATCAAGGAGAAATTGCTCGCGGCCCGGCGGGCTGGAATCAAAGAAATCGTCCTCTGTGAAGCCAACCGCAAACATGTGGAGGACATTCAGGCACGATACCTCAAAGGACTGCGTTTCCACTACGTCCAAACCATGACGGAAGTGATCGACCGCGCCCTTCTCAAGGAAAAAGTCCAATCCCCCATCGACGTCGCCCCATGACGCGGAGAGCGGGACAAGCCAAGCTGTGGGCGATTTCATCCGCCTTGTTCCTGATGGCGGCATCCGCATGGGGACAGAGAACGGTGCGTCCTGCCCTGCTTGATTTGCCACTCAGCGCGCGGTTTGCGGGCTCTGCGGAGAGCATGGGCGCTCCGCTCCAGTCGACCCTGGGCGATGTGCTGATGCAGCCGGCGCTGCTCGACTCCAGCCATTCCGGCCAGCTGCACTTGGGCTACATGGACTACTTCTCGGGGACCGCCCAGGCAGCCGCCCTGTATGCCCGCCGCCCGGAAGGAAAGCGGTGGGTCTGGCACACCGGCCTCCGCAACCTTGGCTTTGGAGAATTCACCGGGCGGGACCCTTCCGGCGTGGAAACGGGCAGCTTTTCGGCCTCCGATGTCGCTTGGGTCTCCGGCGCGGCCCTGCCTTTGGACTCCAACCTCACGGTTGGCACGAGTCTGTGGTTGGGCCAAAGCGTGCTGGCCGATCGCCGGTCGAACTTTGGCCAGCTCGACTTGGGCGCCACCTATGTCCGGCGCGACCGACAGCTCCGCATCGCCGCATTGTGGAGACCCTGGGGCGGGATGACCAATGCTGGAGGAACGGGGGAAGCGGCCCAATTTGAAGGGGATGTGAAGCTGTCTGCGTCCAAAGGGTTTGCCAACGCCCCGTTCACGTTGACCGCCACTTATGACGAACTCCAAACTTGGGACCTCTCACCAGAGGGACTGTATGACGACACGATTGACCCCTTGACCGGAGACACCATCGCCAATGGAACCTGGGCATTTGGCGACCGCCTCCTCCGCCACCTCGCCTTGGGCGCGGAATTGGACCTTGGGGATGGGCTTCGCTTTCGTTTTGGATACCACCACCGCCGCCGCCAAGAATTGCGGTTGGCCAATGCCCCTGGAACGGCTGGATTTGCTTGGGGACTCGACCTCAATGTGCGGCGCTTCCAAGTGGCCATTGCACGAAACACCTACCACACCGCTGGGGCTTCGACCCACCTGGCATTGCGCACCCGCCTGACCGACCGTTGACCATGAAACGCATCCGAATCGCCATTGATGGCTTGAGCGCCTCCGGCAAAAGCACCCTCGCCCAAGGACTCGCGAAGTCCTTGAATTACCTCTACATCGATTCGGGGGCCATGTACCGGGCGGTGGCCCTGTTTGCGTTGCGCGAAAAATGGATCAACCGGCAAGGCGCGCTGGAAGAAGCGGGACTGGTGAATGCCTTGGACCGCGTCTTTCTCACGTTTCGTTTCAACCCGGCGTCAGGCCGTGGCGAAATCTGCCTCAACGGCCGAAACGTGGAAAAGGAAATCCGTTCCCACGAGGTGTCCCGACATGTGAGCACCATCGCCAAGCTGGCTGAGGTTCGAGAGAAATTGGTGCGCTCCCAACAGCGCATGGCCGAAGATGGAGGCGTGGTGATGGATGGCCGTGACATTGGAACTGTGGTTCTGCCCGATGCGGAGGTCAAATTTTACATGACGGCCAGCATCGAAGCCAGAGCGGGTCGCCGGCATGCCGAACTGGTCAAGCGCGGTCGCCCAGTGTCGCTGGAAGAGGTCCAAGCCAACTTGCTTGAGCGGGATCACCTCGACTCCACGCGCGACATCGGACCGCTCCAACAAGCGGAGGATGCCATTGTCATCGACAACAGCGGGCTGTCCATCGAACAGCAATTCGAGCACATGATGGCCATCATCCAGGAGAAGCTCCATGCTTGACCGCCTTCGACTCGGGTTTTCCGCCATTTTCCTGGCCGCCCTCGGGTGCCAATCCGGGCAAGCTGTCGCGGACCCTCAAGGCCCCATTTCACCGGCATTCCTGGCCGGCGACACTGCCAAAGCGCAAGCCCAGATGGACAGCCTCACCATGGAGGCCCGGATTGCCCAACTGATGATGGTCCCGCTCTACTCGCGCCCAGGAGAGCCCGAGAGCGCCGCGTCTGTGAAGGCCCTCGTGGCGTCATTGGGCGTGGGGGGCGTCATCGCCATGCAGGGCGACAAGGCCACCACGGCGCGAAACCTGAAACAACTCGACAGCATCGCTGTGGCCACCTCCGGGGTCGGCCTGCTGACGGCCATGGATGCAGAATGGGGTTCCGGAATGCGCCTCCCGGACGGCATCCGGTTTCCGAAGGCGATGGCCTTGGGCGCGATTCAAGATGTCGACTTGATTCGACAGGCTGGGCGCGTCGCGGGCTACGAGTTGCGCGCATTGGGCATCGACATGGACTTCGCCCCGGTGGTGGATGTGAACAGCAACCCGGACAACCCCGTCATTGGCAATCGGTCGTTTGGCTCAGATCCCACCGCGGTGGGCGAGCGCGGACTGGCCTGGGCAGAGGGGCTGCGGGCTGCCGGTGTGATGGCCTGTGCCAAGCACTTTCCCGGCCATGGTGATGCCGACCTGGATTCTCACCTGGCCTTGCCTCAAATCCTGTCGGACAGCACCAGCCTGGCCAACATCGAGCTCCCTCCCTTTCGCCGGTTGATCCATGGCGGGGTCGAAGGCGTTATGACGGCGCACTTGGAAGTGCCGGCCTTGGATTCGGTGACAGGGCTGCCCACTTCTTTGTCGCCACGCGTCATCCGTGACCTTCTCCTCGACTCTTTGGGGTTTGAGGGATTGGTCTTCACCGATGCCCTGACCATGGCCGGTGTGGCCGAACCGGTTCCACCGGGCACCCGGGAGATCGCGGCCTTGAATGCAGGCAACGACGTCTTGCTGTTCCCCTCTTCCCCCACCTTGGTGATGGACAGCATCCTCGCTGCATTGCGTTCCGGCCGGCTGGATACCGCCACGGTCAATGCCGCTTGCTTGAAAGTGTTGCTCGCCAAGCAATGGAACCCCGCTCCGATGCTCGGCCAATTGGACCGGCATGCCCTTCAGCGTACCCTTCGCGGACACATGCTCACCCGCTTGGGCCCGACTCACGCCGTGGATGCGGACGACCAGGTGGCCTTGATTGTGGTGGGCAACCGTGGAACGGCCATCGAGCGTCAACTCCTTCAGACCTACCCGAACCTCTCGGTGCACCGGCATGGCAAGACGCCATTGGGTACGCTGGACATCACCCGTCTGGTCTCTGCTGCGGAGGGTGCAGAGCGCACCCTTGTGGCCTTCCTCGATGAAAGCAACCGGCCTTCGCGGCGGTTCGGCATTCCCAAAGGGGCCGAAGCCTTGGTCCAGGCCTTGTCCGAATTGCCGGGTGACCTGGACATCGGCGTCTTCACCAGCCCGTATGCCTTGGAACACCTCCCCCAACCTGCGAAGGCGGGCTGGCTGGTGGCCTTTCATGAGGACGACCTGACCCAAACAGCTGCGGCCGAAGCTTGGGTGTTGGAGGGCGATGCACTCGGGCGCCTGCCGGTCGACGTGGCCCCGTGGACGGCGGGACAAGGCCATCCGACCCGCGCCACCCGGCTCCCGCGAGCGATCGAAGCGCAAAGCGAATTGGCCCGTCGGCTCGACAGCCTGGCCACAGCGGCCATCGACATGGACGCCACGCCAGGATTGAGGATGCTCATCGTGGCCGGAGATTCCATCCGATACGATGGTGCCCACGGCAGTTTGGGCGGATTGCAAGGCGGCCCTGTCACCCGTGAATCGGTGTATGACCTCGCCTCCATCACGAAAGTTGCGGCATCGACCTTGCTCGCCATGATGTCGGTCGAGCGCGGGCTGCTCGATTTGGACGCCCCTTTGCGCGACGTGTTGCCGGAAGTGGAAGGCGCCCCACTGGATGATGAATTGGGCAGCCGCACCTACCGCGACATTCTCGCCCACCGCGCCGGGTTGCCAGCGTGGATTCCGTTTTACCTCGACGCCATGGCCCATGACGACACCACGGGCGCTGCATTTTCTGACACGGACACGCTCGACTGGGTGCCCCTTCACGACCACCGGTGGATGGCGCCTGAATGGCGGGACTCCCTCCACCGCCGCATTCGCACCCTGACCCCCGACCCCGTCGGCCATTACCGGTACAGCGACCTCGGCTATTACCTGCTTCAAAGCACCCTCGAAGACCTGTGGGACCAACCTTTGGACGGGCTGGCGGACAGCTTGATCTATGCGCCGCTTGGGCTGAACAGCATGGGATACTCCCCTTCAGATTGGGCCCGGATTCAACGCGTCGCACCCACAGAGAACGACACCGCGTTTCGCAAGGGTTGGGTGCATGGAACGGTGCACGACCCTGGCGCAGCCATGCTCGGCGGCGTGGCCGGTCACGCGGGCTTGTTCAGCAACGCTCACGACTTGGCGGTCATCCTCGAAACCCTGCGCCGTGGTGGCGAGTGGAACGGGGTGCAGCTGGTGCAGCCGTCGACGGTGGCGGCCTTCACGGCCCGCGCTTTTCAAGACGAGGACAACCGACGGGGACTTGGATGGGACAAGCCGGGACTCGAAGAGGACACCGGCGCAAGTGGGAACGCCGGCAGCTGGAACAGCTTCGGACACAGTGGGTTCACCGGCACGCTGGCTTGGACCGACCCCGAAGGAGGCTGGACGGCCGTGTTCTTGAGCAACCGGATTTGTCCGGATGCAGAAAACCGGACTTTGATTCGGGAGGACATCCGCACCCAAGCGCTCTGGATCGTGGAGGAAGAGCTGGGCCTGCCCCACCGGTTCGATCCGCCAGCCCCGCCAAATCCCGGGAGCATCCGCCCGCGCTAACTTTGCCCCATGCGAATCGGAATGGTGTGCTACCCCACCTTTGGTGGCAGCGGCGTCGTCGCCACAGAGTTGGGCAAGGCGCTGGCCGGGCAAGGCCACGAGGTCCATTTCATCACCTACGACCAGCCGGTTCGGCTCGGCAGTTTTCGTCCCAATGTCTATTACCACGAGGTGCGCATTTCGAAGTACCCGTTGTTTGACTACCCGCCTTACGAATTGGTTTTGGCATCGAAAATGGTCGAAGTGGCGAGACAGCAGAAGCTGGATCTGCTGCATGTGCACTACGCGATTCCACATGCCAGCAGCGCCTACACCGCCAAGCAAATTCTGGCTTCCAGCGGCCACCACCTCCCGGTGATCACCACCTTGCACGGGACCGACATCACCTTGCTGGGAAAGGACCCGAGCTTTGAGCCGGTCATCTCCTTTGCCATCAATGAAAGCGACGCCGTGACGGCCGTCAGCCGCAGCCTGCAACAGGACACGTTTGACCTCTTTGGCCTCGATTGCGACATCGAGGTCATTCCCAACTTCATCTGCCCGGAGCACGTCGAACGGCTGGAGGGGACGCACAACCGGGCCGAATTCGCCAATCCCGACGAAGCCCTGGTCTGCCACGTGTCCAATTTCCGCCCCGTCAAAAGGGTGACGGATGTGGTCCAAACCTTCGCGAAACTGCTTCAGGAGCGGCCAGCCCGGTTGATGATGGTCGGCGATGGTCCTGACCGCCCGGCTGCAGAACGGTTGGCACGTGAACTGGGGGTCGCGGACCGCATCGCTTTTCTGGGGAAATTGAAAAACCCGCTCGAGGCCCTGTCCATCGCAGACCTGTTTGTCTTGCCCTCCGAGAGCGAAAGCTTTGGCTTGGCGGCACTGGAAGCCATGGCTTGTGGCGTGCCCGTGGTGGCCTCCAACGCCGGAGGACTGGCAGAGGTTATCGAACACGGCGTCAGCGGCATGCTCTCACCCGTGGGCGATGTCGAGGACATGGCCCGACGCGCAGCGCAGCTGCTCCATTCCGATGCGCACGCCCAATTCTGTGCCCAGGCCATCGAACGGTCCAACACCTTTCACATCGACCGGGTGCTTCCGAAATACCTGGAGGCTTATCAGCGCATCCTCTCCACCCAATTGGCCAACTGATGGGAACCAACACGCGACGCAAGGATGGCCGAATCGGCGATCGCATCCACTGTCACCAATCGGACGACCAACTCCAGGTCGAAATCCGACAAGGCATCCCGGCGCCACAGATGTCCATGCTGACTGTGTGGCTGCTGCTCTGGTTCTCCCTTGAAGCGGTGGTCCTGTATTTCTGGACGCAAGAGCCGAGCCAAGGCAATGCCGCACTCGGTTATGCGATCTACAGTGCTTTCTGGGCCTTTTTCGCCTTCCGCATCGGCAAAGTGTGGCTTTGGCGGAAACGGGGCATGGAAGTCATCACCATCGACCGCCGCGGCATGTCCGTGGCGAATGCCTTCGGCCAACGCGGCCTCCCGGATTTCTTTGCCCATGGCAGCCATTCCGCACTCCGCCGCGTCGAAGAGAACCCGCAGCAGATTCTGCGCACCTTCGAGCA
>CBFHWV010000003.1:800-46823 GCA_965659565.1 uncultured Flavobacteriales bacterium | reverse complement strand
GGCCTTCTGGTCCATGGGGGGTGAAACCCTGCAATTTTCGAGCGGCAAGCGCACGATGGTGATGGGGAAACAGCTCTCAGACCGAGATGCGGACGCGCTGTTGCAAGTGCTGCAAGCGGCACTGCGTCGGTTCTCAGCCGATTGACCCTTCCAATCGCAAAGCGCGAATCGCTGCCGCATAGCCCTGCAAGCCCAGGCCGCAAATGACCCCCTTGCACACCGGGCTCAGCAGGCTGACGTGCCGGAATTCCTCCCGGGCGTGGACATTGGTGATGTGCACCTCGATGACTGGCGCCTCAATGGCCGCCACCGCATCCCGCAGGGCCACGGAAGTGTGGGTGTACCCTCCGGCGTTCAGAACGATGCCATGGGACCCGAACCCCACGTCGTGCAGGTGGTTGATGAGCTCCCCCTCCACATTGGACTGAAAGTGGTGCAACACCATGTCCGGGAACTGCTCCTGCAGGACTTCGAAGTGGGCTTCGAACGAAGTCGCGCCGTACTTCTCAGGCTCGCGGCGGCCGAGCAGGTTCAAGTTGGGTCCGTTGACGATGTGCAGGGTCATGGCGCGGTCAATCCAGGGCAATTTCATCATGGGCATCCACAAACAGGATGTTGCCGATGCCATGGTGGGCCTCAAACAGCTCGACGCCTTCGCGGCGGATGTCCGCATCGTTGAACCCAATGAACGTGAGGTCCGCGAATTTGCTCCGCTCATCGATGAGGGCCTCCTTGAGGTCGCCAGGGAATTCCTCCACCATCTCGATGTTCTGCTCACTGATGGGAATGCGCCCGGCTTGAATGAGGTCGTGCAAGGCCTTCTCCTTCACCGCCCGATCCCCGTCCCGGTAAATGGAGTACACCTGAATGTGGGACTCCCGCCAATCCGGATGCCCTTGAAGCACGAAGGCCATGAGAATCATGAGGTTGGCGTTGGCACTGTCTTCCGGGGTGATCCAGACGTGAATGGTCCGACGCTCTCCAAAGCCCCGGAAGCTGGACCGGAGGAGACAGAGGTCCAATTGGGAACCGCGAAGCAGGTCGTAATTGGCCACCAATTCCTGGGCACTCTTGGGCTTCTCGTCGATGTATTCCAGCAGAATGGCGTTGTTCCCCTGCCCGCTGATGCCCGGCAACTGCACGCACTGGGCAATGGCCGACGTGTAGGACGGCGAGACGATGGTCGCCATGCTGACCCGGCTTTTCACAGCTTTTCCCAAATCGGCCAACCCTTGTTTGGCCCGGGTGGAGCTCCTGAAGGTGCGGGCATCCAGCCGCCCTTCAATCAGGTGCACATAGGTGCCAAATCCTTGGCGGTGCGCCAGCCAGCGGACCATGTCAAAGGCACCGGGGCGCCGGAAGGTGTCTTGGCTCACCCCCAGGACCATGGGGCGCCAGTCTTTCCGGTCGAGCTCTGCGCGATCCCGGCGTTGCAAGGTGACTTGCAAATGGCGGCTCAGCTGGAACAGCATGCCTCGGAATAAGGCCACCATGCCCCGTTCGCCACGTCGGGACAGGCCCGCATAGATGGCGGTCATGATGACCAAGCTGCCCACGGCGTAACTGAAGTTCATCAGGAACATCAGGTAGAAACACGTGACGGCCCCGATGAGACTGAGCACCCAATGCGACCGGAAGGTCGGCCGGTAACTGGGGCTGGCCGCAAAGTGCTCGAACAGGCTGACCAAACAGATGGCGCCGTATGTGACCATGAAGAACATGGAAATGATCTCGGCCACCGCATTGATGTCCCCCAGGCTGACGAAGACGAACCCAATGGCACAGGTCACGATGGAGGCCACAACGGGTTCGTTGTCGGACTTCCGCCCCCGCTTCAGGCGCACGCCGATGGCCTTGGGGAAAATCCGATCCACAGCCAACGCCTGCAGGGTCCGGGGTGCGATGATGACGCTGCCCAGCGCGCTGGAGACCGCTGCAGCGGCGAGCCCCATCGGGATGAGCGGGGGCCAGAATGCAATGGACTCCATGTACAATTCATCTCCAGCGAGCTGCTCGGGACTGGCGCTCACCCAGAACTTCAAGGCCACCAAGATGTAGACGACGATGCCGGCCACCGTTGCCCAAAGGGTGCCTTTGGGGATGGCGGTCGCAGGATCTTTGAGGTCCCCGCTCAACCCCAGGCCCGCCGCGATGCCCGTAAAGGCTGGGAAGATGAAGGTGAACACTTCAATGAAGGAGTACCGGGTGATCAGCCTGCCGTCCGGCGTGGTGAAACTGGCGTCGATCGTCCTCAGAATGTCCAGTTCCGCTTGTGGCTCACCGGTTCCAAAAAAGAAGCTGATCAGCGCCAAGACGAGAACGGCCACCACACCATACAGTGCCTTGACCCCCACCTGTGCCCCTTTGGTGAGCATCAGCAAGGTGAGCAGGGCCATGAAACCGTAGTTGATCTGCCACGTCGGAATCACCACGCCTTGGGTCGCTTCGAGCCATGCGGTCAAGTCCCGGGTGGAGACGGTGAAGGCGATGATGTAAAACGCCACGCTGATGGCCTGGCTCAAAAACAGGGCAATGCCGATGGCCCCTCCGATGGACAATCCGAAGGACCGGCTGATCATGTAATACGCCCCGCCCCCTTCTACTTTTTGGTTGGTCGCGATTTCCGCCACAGCCAGCGCGGTGGGGATGGTGACCAGGTGACCGAGGAGAATGATGGACAGCGTAGACAGGAGGCCGACGTGGGCCACCGCAAAACCGAACCTGAGGAACAGGATGGCCCCCAGAATGGTCGAGATGGCCGTCATGAACACGGCAAACGTTCCCAGTCCCTTCTGCTGCATTGGGTGCAAAATAGCCCCCGGCGCCTTGTGAACGTCGGCTTTGGGCTTGTACCCGAGCGGTGTTTTCCAACGCCACCAACAGATCCTTGAACCATGCGATTTCACCTGTTCCTTCTCCTCATCTGCTCGCCCCTCCTGTTGCCCAATCACAGCGTGGCGCAGTGCCCGCCCGCGTGGCCGGATTCACCACCTTGGCTGACGCCCCCGTCCGCACCGTACGCGCACCATGTCGCCCTGCCCTCTGGCGTGGTGAGCGCCCATGTGTATGTGGACCCCAATGGCTCGGGCATGGGGTTGGGACGGCCTTTTGTGTTTGTGGAAGGCATTGATTTCGGGCTGGGTGAACCCTCCTCTCTGCTGCGGCAAGGCGACTTCGGATGGTCACAGTTTCACGGCTGCGATCCCGACCACTATCCGATGATGGCACAAACCCCGGTGCTTTTGGATTCCATTCGGCAGCGCGGATTTACCCCCGTGCTCGTCGATTTTTCGGATGGCACGGCACCACTCAAGCACAACGCTTTGCTGTTGGCCGACATCCTCCGCCACTTGCGCGACCACCGCACCGACCTCCGGCCGATGGCCATTGCTGGAGCCAGCATGGGTGGGCAGCTGGCCCGGATGGCACTCAGGCACCTCGAATTGGCCGACGAACTGCATTGTCAGCAGCTGTACATCAGCCTCGACAGCCCACACCATGGCGCCAATGTCCCGTTGGGCCTGCAACACACCCTTCATTTTCTCGGTGGGGACGACGGGCGCATCGACGCTCTGATTGGCGCCTTGTCCTCTCCCGCTGCCCGTGAGCTGCTCGAAGTCCAGCTTTTGCCCATGGGCCCGCGTGCGGCTCACCAATCCCTGTTGGATTCCATCGGATTGCCTGTGTCCTGTCGCAATGTGGCCATCGCGAACGGGGCCTTGGCCCCCCTGCCAGGTCAAGACATGCCGTTGCTCCAGTACGAGCACGCCCTCCTCGAGTCTGGATGGTTCGGGGACATCGGAGACCTCATCACCTTGGAAATCCACCCCTTTCCAGGAGCGGTGGACCACCCATTGGCGGAACCAGACCAACCGGTACTCGCCGTGGTGGAAAGGCCCGAAAGTGAAGGCTGGCCCTGGCCGCTGGCGCAGTGGGTCGGACTCGGAGATGCTGCCGCCACGGACAACCTCCCACAGTGGGACCACCTGCCCGGCGGAACCCGCCCCTCCCTGCAGCAATTTGCCGAAGCGTTCAACGAAACAGCAGCGGATACGGTGTCCGCCTGGCCCCTGTGCATCCCTCCGATTGAGCCGTCCCAATACCAGCCGTTGCACAGCTTCATTCCAACGGCCAGCGCCCTGGGCTTGCCCCCTTCCGCCACGCCCATCGACGCAGCGCTGCTGGCCGGCTCTCCGTTCGACGCCATTCACCACGGCACTGACAATGAGCCCCACAGCGAAATCAACCCCAACAATGCCGCTTTTGTCCTGCACCAAATGGACCTGCTGGCTTGTCCGATTCCACCCGGGGCACCTCTATCGGACACCAACCTGACCGCGACAGGGTTGTGGAAACTGGATGGCTTCACTGCCGAGGGAGACGTCCACCTTCAGTCTTGTTCACCCTCCCTTGAATCCGCGGCCAGTCCAGCCGGATCTCACGGCACATTTGTGGCGCACGGATGCGCTGCTCCCATCACGGTCGCCCCGCAAGGCCAACTCGAGTTGGGGACGTCCAATCCCAATTGTGGCAGCTCTGCTGCACTCGTCTTGGAGCGAGAAGCGGTCCTGTCTCTGGAGGGCAACCTCGTCATTCATGGGGGCAGCACCTTGGAAGTGATGCCCGGAGGGGTGCTTCATTTCACCGGGGGACACCTGGACCTCAGGCCCGGCGCGACCCTCCTCGTGCACCCGGGGGCCGTATTGCATTTTGACGCAATCACCTTTTGGTCCTGTGCCATGAACAGTGAAGTCCACCTCGACGGATTGGCCATACTCGAGGAGCAGGCGACCTGGTCTGTGATGTGTTCCGGATCGATGGCGTGGTCCACTGCGCACCATTTCGAACTGCATGGTGCCGCGGATTCCGAGCTGAAGCTGCACGCTTCCGATTCTGATCAAGCGTGGCAACTTGCGCCTCACGCAACTGTGAACATATCCGGACTGTCGGCGCTGAAAGCCGCCCCGTTTGACCTTCGATTGGCAGGAAACGCCAAGGTCGAGCTGGCCACTGAATCCGGCATCCACTGGTCGGGCCGCTGGAAGGGATTGGAGTCGGACAGCATTGCGATTGCCGGGAAATTGTGGCTGGACGGCACCGAACTCTCCACTGTGGCCATTTCCCAAGAAGGAGGTGCTGTCTTGTGGGAGGACGGCCAAGGAACACACGGTTCCGCCCGGTTCGCGGGGCGCACAGTGCTCCAGCGCAGCGCCTTCAACGCGTTCCCCATCTTCATGGACTTGCCGCCCAACTCCGCCGTCAGCCGCGCGGAGGACTGCTCCTTTCAAAACGGCGAAGTGGGCCTGCATTGTTCTGGCCAATCCCCACTCCGCGTGGAAGACAGCCACTTTTCCATGCTGGGAACCGCATTGGCGATTCAAAACAACGGCGCCATCCTCAGCTGTTCTGCTTTCGACAACAACGACACGGCCGTGTTGGCCGACCGCAGCCTCCTCGCCATGAATCCAACTGAAGGCGGGGGCTGGAATCAATTCGAACACAATGACGTCCACCTGCGCCTCCTGCAAGCGCCGCTTCCATTGTTGCTTCACGGCCTGAACCACTTCGGATCCTGGTACGGCCATTGGGCGCAAGGCACTGTGGACCTCTCCTGTTCTGGAGGCGGCATGGACTGGGACATCACGGGACAATCGTGGAACTGGCCGTTGGGCTGGCCACAGATTCAGACGGGGTTGATGGCCACAGGGCCGACCGAGGCCTGCCCCATTCACGCCATTGACTTGTCACCTGTCGTGCAACAGGATTGCCAATCCGGGAAACAGGGGAAAAAGGAGTGATCAGTCGGTGATCTCGAAGGTCTCAAGGATCCAGATGTCCTTGGTGATGGACTGGTTGTTCTTGAAGTAGTAAACACCGTGCTTGGCGACGGTCTTGCGGTAGACGTTCACCTCGTTGTCCACGCGCACGGTGCGTTCGATGATGAGGGCATTGCCTTCTTCATAACTGCGCTCTTCCACACCTGGACGGATGCCTTCCTTGGCCTTGACCTCCTTGTAATCTTCGCTGGTCAAGGGCGCACCACTGTACTTGTCCGTCTCCTCGCGGAGGGCCGATGCAGCCCGCAACCGCGCTTCACCGGAGGCCGCTTTCCGCGCTTGTTCATCGGTACGTTCAATTTGTCGGATGTCCAGCAAGTTGTCGAGCCTTCGGGCCTCCGAACCCTGCCCCACCTTCTCGTGGTCACGCGCCTCCCGAAGCACGTCTTCGTACCGCATCATCCGGGCGTCGACTGCGGCCTTGCGAACATCTCGATTGAAGGAGGCATATACGTTCAACATGCGATCCAAGCTGTCGACGAATGTGACATAGCGTTTGGTGCGGTCGAAGAGTGCCCGCTGTTGGTTCCGGGTGTCTTCTTCAAGGGCAATGTACCGGTCACGGCGCAACGCGTTCGCGCGCGTCACGGCGTCGACGGCGACCTCGGACTGGGCCTCCACCCGCAGGTCGAGTCGGGCGATGCGATCATTCCGCACCAAGGAGGCGTCGTATTCCAACTCGGCTTGAACCGCAGTTCGTTCTTGGATGTCGAGCCACTGGGAGCCCCTTCGTGCGTGGTGGTTGCCGGTCCACAAACGCGTTTGTTCCGCATTGCGCTCAGCCACGACTTCGACGGTTTGGGCCCGCGCCCGAATCTCGGCCTCCAAAGCGTTGCGGTAGTAGGCTTCGGCGTCGTCCTCCGCACTGCTCTGCAAGGCAAGCAGGTAATTGCGGCTGCGGTCCCGACCGGCATCCGCAGAAGCCTGCGCTTTGGCCCGGCGACGCGCCTCTTCATCTTCCGCGGCTTGGAATTCCGCATCCAACAAGGCCGCCTGCTCGGAGGCCAAACGATCGGCTTCGTTGGCCGCTTGCTCGGCAGCTGCAGCGTCGGCTTCCAACAGCGCCTGCGTGTCCACCTCCATCTCCGCGTCAGGAGCACCATCTTCCATCAGTTTCTCCAGGCGACGCAACCGGTTTTTGGGATAGCGCTCTTCCGGCTTCAGAAGCAGTGCCGCCTCGTAAGCGGTCTTGGCCGACATCCAATCCTGGGCATCAAAGGCCTCGTCGCCCTCTCGAACGCGGTCTTCGTATTCGCGATCGAGGCCATCCAACACCGTCTCCGATGGCGCCGCCTCAGGCTCGTCGGTTTGCGTCAAATCCACAATCCGATCATTGGCCTCTGCAATTTGGTCGTAGGGATACGTCTCATTGGGAAGAACCAAGGCGGCCTGCTCGTAGAGACGAATGGCATCGGTGTAATTCTGGCGGTTGAAATCCTTGTCGGCCTTGGCAATCAGCTTGTCGTATTCCTTTCGCCGTTCGGCCATGTCTTGGGCTTCGGCATCCGCGGCCGCTTCTTCATCCCCCTCGGTGTCTTGCGGATCCTCTTCCTCGGCTGCACTGTCGTCCTCACCGGTCTCAGCAGCGATTTCCGCCAGCAACTCCAACAGGTCCGGGTCGTCTGGGTTGATCTCCTGGGCCGATTCCAATGCCACCAGCGCGCCTGACCAATCCTTCCGCTTCACTTTGATCTGTCCCTCCCGCATGAGGCGGCTGAATTCGGCGGCCTGAGCCGCCTCCTCTTCAGCGCGGGCCAAATTGGCGGTGGCCTCTTCGATCATGGCCTCGGCGCGGGCATCTCCGGGCACCTCTTGCAGAGCGCGCTCCAGCCAGTTGATGCTCTGGGCCCAGCGTTCCCGTCCGAACTCCACCTCTGCCTTGCGCATGTGCTCCTGGTAGTCCTTGTTGTCTGCACTGCTGTCGGCATTTCCACCACCGGATTCGTTGGAGCTGCTCCCTTCGAGCGCCGCATTGATGTCGCTCTGAAGGCTGAGGGTGTAGTCCATGTCCCAATCCAACTTCTCCTTGGAAGGATTGAAGGAGACAATGCCAATGGGCTTGTCCAACAGGGCTGCGGACATGCCCGGTGGCACCTCGAACAGGCTCATGTTGACGTTCAAGAAAAACGTCTCGGTCCTGAACGCTTCGGGAATGGTCGAGGTGTTGACCTCCACCTTGCGTTGGCTGAGATCATCGAGTGTGAAGACCAGCACATAGTCCGCACCGTGGTCCAAGGCCAGCGTGTACTTGCCGCTCCCGTTGGTCTGCACGGCATCATATGCGCTTCCATTTCGAAGCACCTCGACTTGGACGCCCCGAAGCTTGGCGTTGGATTCCTTGTCGGTGACCGTGCCATCGACTTCGATGCCTGCCTGCCCCCAAGCGCCCAAGGCCAGGGTGCACAGAACAACCAGGAGGCCACCCCCCTTCCATTTCCTCGTCGTGTTGATCCTGCTCATCTTTGTCTTCGGGAATCCAACCGCCTCGAAATAAGGCATTTCCAAGCAACCAACGTGCGTTTGGATGGGCTCCTTGCACAAAAATACACCCATGGGGTACTGGGAAAGCGAATACCTGCTGCGGAGCGCCAACATCACCATTGTGGGCGGTGGATTGGTGGGCATGAGCACCGCTTTGCACCTGCGCCGCCTCCAGCCTGAAGCCCACATTCGCCTGGTGGAGCGGCATCCGTTGACCGCTGGCGGCAGTTCGCGCAACGCGGGCTTTGCCTGCTTCGGCAGTGCCGGAGAGTGGCTGGAAGACTTGCACGACATCGGGGAAGCTGGACTCATCCAGTTGGTTCGCGACCGTGCGGAAGGCTTGTGCGCATTGATCGACCTGCTTGGCGCAGATGCCCTGGGCTTGGAGTGGGCCGGTGGATGGGAATTGTTCAACGCCCAGGAGGACGAACTGGCAGCCCGTGCGCTGAAGTCTCTGCCTCGCCTGCACGAATTGACCCACCCCATCTTGTCGGAGGCTTTGGCCCACGTGAACCCGAACCAGATCAGCACCCCGGCGCTGCAAGCAGACCCAGAAAGGGCCGCGCGCATGGGCGCCACCGCCGCCATCCACTTGCCATGGGAAGGGATGCTCCAAACCGGCCGCATGATCGAGGCCTTCCACCGCGCCCTCGATGCGGCGGGCATTCAACGCCTTCACGGTGTCACGGTGAAAGGCTGGGCGACCACGCCCGGGGGGGCGGGGTGGATCCTCGAGACGGATTTGGCCCCCTTGGCCACCGAGCAATTGGCCATCTGCTCCAATGGTTTTGCGCAGGACCTCTTGCCCGAGCTGGACGTCCGGCCGGAACCCAACCGCGTTCTGGTCATGAAAACGAAACCCGATGCGCTGCCTGCGGGCACCTACCACCTCGAGCGCGGATTCCTGTACATGCGGTCGCTGCGGCCGGGAGAAATCCTGTTTGGCGGTGGCCGGCATTGGGGCCACCACTTGCCCTTGTCCGGATCGCGCGATGTTGAAGCCGCATGGGACGCCCAATTGCTCGAGTCTGCGAAGGGATGGCTGGAAGGACCTGTGGACGTGACGCACCGATGGACAGGCTGGCTGGGGGTTGGAGACACCCGGAAACCCCTCATTGGGAGCTCGGCTCCGGGGATACACCATGCCGTGAGAATGGGCGGCATGGGCGTGGCCATCGGTGCCGGCATCGGACGTCGGTTGGCTCAGCAGATTCACTCGGAGTAACCTTTTTCAAGAACGTGACGTAAGGGGCGACAACCCCACATCATGTTCCACACATCCCACCCCCTTCCATCTTGGCTCCGCAGCCCTGTTGCGGCGTTGTCCTGGATGCTGCTGTTGATGCCTTTCGGTCTCTTCGGGCAACAAGAATCCGCCACTGGAAACCTGCACGCCGGATGGCAAGCGGGTCCCGTGGCGCTGCAAACCGAACATGCCCAATCCGTCGGCGCTCACCACCTCGGCAACACGGGATATGGTCAGGCCATCTCGGTCCAAGCACAGTGGAATGGCCCGTGGGAGGTTGAATTCCAAGGTGCGCGGGGCCATGTGGTGGCCGATGATGGCGCCTTGAATGGGGTTCGCACGGAAATCCAGAGCGCCTCTGTCATGGTCAACCACATGATCGGCGGCAAGGAAACCCAACGTACAAGTACACGAAATGCCCGCATGACACTCGGCTTCCAGCCTTTCATCGGCATCGGCATCGCCCACGTGGACCACTTGGCGAAACAAGATCTGGAGGACCACCTCGGTCGGCGCTATCACCAGTGGTCAGACGGCACCCTGCGGGACCGTCCAGAGGCCGGCGATCACGATGGCAACGCCGCCATCCTGCGTCGGGACTACACCTATGAGAGCGACCTCGAAGGCACGGCCTTGCCGAGTCAACGCAGCGTGGCGATTCCAGCACAGCTTGGCGTCCGCATGGACGTGAGTCCCCGGGTCCGGACCCGCTTCGGCGTGGGCGGCTGGCTCGGACTGAATGACAATGTGGACGGCCAGACCCGTGGCAACATCCTCTCCGGTGACGCCTTGGTCAGCGGCTTTTTGGGAATTGGCATTCGGCTGGGCAAACTGGGGAAGAAACTGCCTCCCGCCCCCACCCACGGCTACCACGCCAACGATGCCGCACTGCTCGCCAGCATGGACACCGATGGCGATGGCGTCGACAACCTGCGCGACCGGTGCCCCGGCACCCCGAAAGGCGCCATGGTGAACGCTTCAGGATGCGCCCTGGACTCCGATGGCGATGGCTATGCGGACCACCGCGACGCCGAGCCGCACTCCAAGCACACCCTGGTGGACGCCCGGGGGGTCGCCATTGACCCCGATCTGATCCGCATTGCAGATTGGGACACGGTCCGCGGTCAAATCGCGTCTGACCCGGCTCATTGGATGGGGTACACGCTCCGCGTGCCGAAGCCCGAGGAGGGCTGGACTGAGGCCGAGCAACACTCCCTCTTGGCATTTGCCCACCTCCAGGAGACGTCCGAGGCGATGGAAATTCACGTCGGAGAAGACCCTGTGGCTGCAGATCTCGCCGCACAAACGCTTCAGACCCAGGGCCTGACCCCGGAAATCGTGGCGCCTGACGGCACGGATGCGGCCAACGTGGAAGACGACGCAGACCATGCCGCTGCCGTGACCCTTGAAGGCCCCGCGTCGGCCCACTTCCGGGTCCAACTCGGCGCGTTCAAAGCCCCCAAGGAAGACGAACTCAATGCCCTCTTCGCGGGAATGGACGTGGTTCGATTCCAAGGCAATGATGGATTGACCCGGGTCGTGTCGCCAGCGTTCATGGACCGCGAGGAAGCTCGCCAATACAAAGTGGCCATGGAACAGCGCGGTTTTGTTGGCGCCTTCCTCACCGTCCACGGTGATCCATCACAGCCCAGCGCAACGCGCGATCAGGAATTGGATACCCCGCAATTCGATGCGGACAAAGTGAGCTTCCGAATTCAGCTCGGAGCCCTGAAGGACCGTGTGGCCACCGATGCCATGGATGCCTTCTTGGCTGTGGGCGATGTGGAACACCGTTCTGCCCCGGGATGGCACCGCTACCTCCAAGGCAACTACAGCACCATGGAAGCGGCCCATGCTGCACTGCCCGCCATCCGGGACGCCGGGTTCACGGATGCCTTTGTGGTGGGGGATGTCGCAGGACGTGTCGTGCCCGCAGCGGAGGCCCTCATTCTGAAGCAGCAGGACTGATCAGGGTGTCCGCCACGGCATCTGCAACCCGCATGCCGTCCATGGCGGCGGAGATGATGCCACCGGCATACCCTGCGCCTTCGCCACACGGATACAATCCTGGGGCTTGAGGCATGGTCAATGCGTCTCGATCGCGCTGCATCCGAACCGGACTGGATGTTCGGCTTTCGGGCGCAACGACGATGGCCTCCGGGTGGAGATAGCCGGGCATTTTCCGGTCGAAGGCCCAGATGCCTGCAATGAGCCGATCCACGATGAATGCGGGCAGAACCCGGGTCAAGTCCACAGAGGTCAACCCCGCCAGGTAACTGCAATTCGGGAGATCTCGGCTGCGGCGGCGCGCCACAAAATCGGTCAGCCGCTGGGCGGGCGCTTTTTGGCCACCACCGCCCGCCGCATGGCACGCCTGTTCTACGGAGCGCTGGAAGTGCAATGCCCCCAGTGGTCCCGTGAAACCGTGCGCGTCCAGCTCGGCCTCCTCCACGGTGGTGACGATGCCGCTGTTGGCCCATCGGTTGTTGCGCTTGGATGGACTCCAGCCGTTGGTGACGATTTCTCCATCCACGGTCGCACAGGGCGCCACCACGCCACCCGGGCACATGCAAAAGGAGAAGACCCCACCGCCTTCCACCTGGGTGACCAGTGAATAGGCCGCAGGTGGCAGATGGGATTCAGAAGCCGTCTCGTTCTTCCCCAACCGGTACTGTCGCTGATCCACCCACGATTGGGGGTGCTCGATGCGCACACCGAGGGCAAATGGCTTGCGCTCCACGTCGAGGCCGGCCTCGTGCATCCATTGGAACACATCCCGCGCCCCGTGACCGGTCGCCACAACCACAGCGTTGGAAGCCAGTGGACCTTCCGAGGTCAACACCCCTTGAATTCGCCCCGAGTCGTCCCGTTGCACCCCTTCTACCCGCACGTTGAAGCGGACTTCGCCTCCGCAGGACCGGATTCGCTCCCGCATGGACTCGATGATGCCCGGCAACTTGTTGGTGCCAATGTGGGGATGGGTGTCCACGAGGATGTCGGGATCGGCGCCGTGCTCCACCAGCCATCCAAGCGCCGTGAACCACGCCCCCCGCTTTTTGGCCCGCGTGTACAACTTGCCATCGGAGTACGTGCCTGCGCCACCTTCGCCGAAGCAATAATTGGACTCCGGATCCACCGCCCCATGTCGGATGAGTTGCACCAAGTCCCTCCGGCGCTCGCGCACCGTCTTGCCGCGCTCGAGAACAATGGGGCGCACTCCCCGCTCGATGAGGCGCAGTGCACAGTACAATCCGGCCGGACCCGCTCCCACCACAATGGCTTCCGGGGCGTCCGACACGGATTGCCACCGCCCGGTTTGAATCGGGACCGGCCCCACATCGAGGCCCACTTTCATTTCGAGCAATGCCGGCCTTTTCCGGGCATCCAAGCTCCGCCGCAACACCGTCCAAGACTGGAAGTCCGAGGTTTGCTGACGCACGGCCCGCTCAATCGCCTCCGGGTCTGACGCCAAAGCCGGCGCCATGCGAATGACGATGGACCGCTCGCTGTCAGGACGTGGAGAAACCGGGGTGGCGTTGTTCATTTCCAACGGCAAATTACACCCCGATGCCCCCCTAGCGGTGGTTGGTCGAGCCTAGATTTGAGGCATGTCGACACCCGACGTCCCCGAGCTGCGCATCGAAAGCCGTGGCATTTCCGAAGCCCAACAGCTCGACCTGCTTGACCGCTTGTTGCTCCCCCGGCTCATCGAGGAAAAAATGCTCAGCTTGCTCCGCCAAGGCCGCATCAGCAAGTGGTTTTCGGGCATGGGTCAGGAGGCCATCTCCGTCGGGTGCACGGCCGCCATGGAAACCGACGAGTTCATCCTCCCGATGCACCGGAACCTGGGGGTGTTCACCACACGGGACATTTCCCTCGAGACGCTGTTCGCCCAGTTTCAAGGCAAGGAATCCGGCTTCACCCAAGGCCATGACCGAAGCTTTCATTTTGGCAGCATGCCCCACCACATCGTGGGCATGATCAGCCACCTTGGACCCCAATTGGGCATCGCCGATGGCATTGCCTTGGCCTCCAAACTTCGCGGAAACGGCAAAGCCACCTTGGTCTTCACGGGAGACGGCGCCACCAGTGAAGGCGATTTTCACGAAGCGCTCAACGTGGCTGCCGTCTGGCAGCTGCCCGTGCTCTTTTGCATCGAGAGCAACCATTGGGGACTGTCCACCCCCAGCCGAGACCAATTCCGATGCGCCCAATTCATCGACAAGGCCGCAGGCTATGGCATTCCAGCGGAGGACGCCATTCGCATCAACGGAAACGACATCCTGTCGGTCTACGATGCTGTGCGCACCGCCGCAGCCTCCGTGCGCAAGCACCCCCGCCCCATCCTGCTGGAGTTCGACACCTTCCGGCGGCGCGGGCACGAAGAAGCGAGTGGCACCAAATACTATCCAGAAGGCCTGATCGAAGCCTGGGAGCAGAACGACCCGGTGGACCGGTTCGTGGATTTCCTCCTGGCCAACGGAACCCTCGACGAGGATGGCTTGGAAGCCATCAAAGCCAAGCACAAAGCCGCCATCAGCGCCGCCCTCAAAACGGCAGAGGCCGAGCCCGACGTCACCGCTGACCGGGACACTGAACTGCAGCGTTTGTTCCGCAATGACGTGGTCCCGACCCGCGCCATGGGATCGGAGACGCAGGACATGCGGTTCATTGACGCCATCTCAGACGGATTGCGACAAGCCATGGTGCGCCACCCAGAGCTCGTCCTGATGGGCCAGGACATTGGTCCGTACGGAGGGGTATTCAAAGTCACCGATGGCTTCATCGACCAGTTTGGAGTGGACCGGGTCCGCAGCACGCCGCTGTGCGAAAGCGCCATTGTGGGCACCGGTTTGGGACTGTCCATTGCTGGAGCCAAAGCGATGGTGGAAATGCAATTCGCCGATTTCGTGACCTGCGGATTCAATCAAATCGTCAACAACCTCGCCAAGCTGCATTGGCGTTGGGGACAGAATGCAGACGTGGTGGTGCGCATGCCCACCGGAGCAGGGGTCGCCGCGGGCCCCTTCCACAGCCAGAGCAACGAGGCCTGGTTCTTTCACGTCCCGGGGCTGATGCTCGCTTATCCGGCCTTTCCCGAAGATGCCAAGGGACTGCTGGCCACGGCCATTGACACGCCAAACCCGGTGCTGTTCTTCGAACACAAAGCCTTGTACCGCAGCTTGAGCGCTGCGGTGCCGACCAACGACTACAGCTTGCCATTCGGTCGGGCGCGTTTGATTGGAGACGCGGTGGATGCCGCCATTGTGACCTACGGAATGGGCGTGCACTGGGCATTGGCCGAGGCCGAGCGTTTGAAGGCCGACTCCGGGGTGAGCATCGGTGTCCTGGATCTCCGCACCTTGGCCCCCTTGGATTGGGAGCAGGTCTATGACGTCTCGAAGAAGTGCGGCCGCGTCATGGTCCTTCACGAGGACAACCTCACCGGAGGAATTGGGGCCGAAATCACAGCGCGCATCCAGTCCGAGTGCTTTGAACATCTGGACGCCCCGGTGCGGCGCGTGGCTTCGTTGGACACGCCCATTCCCTTTGCCCCGAACCTCGAAGCGGCTTACCTCGCCACACATCAGCTCCGCGCCGAGCTTGACGCCCTGCTGGCCTACTGAGTTTCCCACACCCTGCCCACAACCCTCTGGTGATGAGCACATTCGTCCTAAGTTGAGGGCGATGAGAATCTCGGAATCCCGCCGTGCCATGCGCGCCCTCCTCCTCCATGCCATGGAGCAGTGTCAGCGTCACATGGACGCCTGTCCCCAGGCCCGGCAAGAATGGGAGTCCGTGGCTCACCACATGCACGCCGTGCAGGAAGAGCTGGAACTGCGCTTTTCTTGGTCAGACCTCTCCCAAGTCGAGCACCATGCATTGGTCGAGAAAGCCCAGTCTCATGTTGCGGACTGGCAGCAAAGGATGGCGGACATTCGGTTGCGACACCCCCTGGACACCGCATTGGAGTGGCTTCCGACCTGGCCGAATTCAGACATCCAGTCTGAAGCACAGCGGATCCACCGCACTTCTTGAGGCTGGCACTCAACGGCGGCGCAGAACCTGTTGGGGATTCTTGATCGCCTGCTCGATGGTGCGGATGTCCGACTTGAGCATGCCTTTTTTGTCCAACCGCTTGGCCTGCGCCAACAACGCGCGGGCTTCTTTTGGTCGGCGCTTGGAGCTTTGGATGGCGGCGAGATTGAGCATCACCGCGGCCTTCTCCTCATCGCGCTTCATGCCCACGTCCAAGGCGGTTCTGAAGGCCTTCTCGGCCTCGGTCAAGCTGGACTCCAACAACAAGTTGCCCGTCAGGAACCAATACTGACCGCGTTGACCCGACCACAGGTGCTTGGGATTGACACCGGCCAACATTTTCCGGGCCTTGTCCAATTGCTGCTGCTGAATGCGGAAGGCCACCAAGATCATGCGCACGCTGCGCAATGCGGTCACCGTCAACAAGGCAGCGACGATCACCATTCCAATGCCACTCCCCACATGTCCCGTGGTGAACAATTGCACGGCATAGGCTGCAGCGCCTCCGGCAAGGGCGAACTTCAGGATGCGGGTATCGAAGGGAAATTTCATCGTGGCTGGAAATTCGTGGGCGACATGTTGTCGGCCGCGAAACTACAGTTCCCGCCGGACAGATGGCCTAAATTTGACGCCGACTCCCATGACTCCTTTGCGCCCCATGAACCTGATTCGATTCCGCGTCATCATCGACATCGAAGAAGACGTGTACCGCGACATCCTCATCGGCCGCAACGCGCCGCTCGAGGATTTGCACCGCGGCATCCTCGCCGCTTTCGATTTCGGGGAAGGGGAAATGGCCTCTTTTTTCCAAAGCGATGAGGACTGGGGACGCGGGCGTGAGGTGCCCTTGATGGACATGGGCATGGACGACGCGGGCAATCCCTACCCCAGCATGCGGACCACCGCTGTGGAAGAGTTGACCGCCGCTGCCAATGACCGCATGGTGTACGTCTACGATTTCCTGCGGATGTGGTGTTTCTACGTGGAAGTCATCGGCCTCGAGGAAGGGGAAACACCGGATTACCCCCTTCTCGCCGAGGAATTTGGCGATGCGCCCGATCAATTCAGCAAAGAAGTGGATCTGGGGGATGACCCCGCGGCGCCAGCGCCAGAAGACGATGGCCCATTGAAGACGGGAGACCCCGAATTGGATGCCTATTTGGCCGGCGAGGACGAAGACGAAGAGGAAGGCCCCAGCTTCACTTCACTGGACGACCTGGACGACCTCGCCTTTTGAACCGCCCACCCCTTCTCCATCCCCGCCGGGGCGACGCCCCCCTGCTCATCACGGTCGTCGGACCGACGGCCATCGGAAAAACGGAACTGGCCATTCGAATTGCGGAAGCCTGCGGTGCGGAAATCCTCTCTTCTGACAGCCGGCAATTCTATCGGGAGATCCCCATTGGCACTGCGCAGCCCACAGCAGAAGAACGCCAGCGGGCCCCGCATCACTTCGTGGATTTCCTCTCCATCCACGACACCTACAGCTCGGGCCAATTCGAAACCGAAGCCACCCAATGGCTGGAGGCCCACTTTATGAAGCGAAGACAAGACGCCCTGCCCGAAGTGGCGGTCATGGCAGGTGGCAGTGGGCTCTACGTGCAGGCCGTACACCAAGGACTCGACGACATCCCCTCCGATCCCGCGGTGCGCGACGCACTCAATGCCACCCACGCCCGGGATGGATTGGCACCCCTGCTGACCGAGTTGGAACGCCTCGACCCGCAGCACTTCGCCGTGGTGGACCGCCACAATCCCCACCGCGTCATTCGGGCCCTCGAGGTCTGCATCTGTTCGGGAAAGCCCTACAGCGCGCTTCGACGTCAGCTCAGCCAAGACCGGGCCGTTCATCCCGGCGGCTGGTCCCGGCACCAGCGCAGGCCTTGGGACACCCTGACCTTGGGCCTCGGCGGACCCCGAGCGTGGCTGCACGACCGAATTGGTCGCCGGACCAAGGTCATGATGGAGGCCGGGTGGCTCGAGGAGGCCGAAAGGGTGATGCCGCATCGAGATTTGAACGCCCTGAAAACCGTAGGCTACCCTCCGCTGTTTGATGTGCTCGAAGGCCGCATGAATCTCGACACCGCCATCCGCAAAATCACGGAAGCCACACGCCAATTCGCGCGCAGGCAACTGACGTGGTTCCATCGCCAACCCGACGTGCACTGGATCGACGCCCGAGAGCTTGACCGCGGCGTTGACCTGGCCCTTGACTTTCTCCGGCATGGCCAAGTCTGAGCCATCCAAGACCCCTGCCCGGCCCGCAAAAGGACGGATGACGTTTGACCACCAGTCTATGGAGGACCTCGGCTATCTCGAGATCCGAGCGCTGCTGGAGGAATTGTGCAAGACGGACAGTGCCAAACGACGCGCCAGAGACCTCGTTCCCACGGCCCATCGCCCCACCATCCTGGAGGCACTGGACAGCACGGATGAACTGCGCCGGATACGGGTGGAGGGGCATGCGTTTCCGGCGCTGGTTTTCGAGGAGATCAGGGCGGAAATCAAGCTGCTCGACGTCTCCGGGTCCGCCTTGACGGAGGCCGGCTTCATGCGAATCCTGCAGTGCACCCGGCTCGTCAACGACATCATCGCCGCCTTGCATGGCCGGGAGCGCGCTTTCCCTCGGCTCTGCAGCATGCTGGGGACGGTCAGTGAGAACACCGAAATCGTGAAGGAGATTGAAGCCGTCTTTGACCCGAAAGGCGGTGTTCGGAGCAACGCGTCTCCCGAATTGGGCCGCATCCGAATCGACATGCAGACCGCCAGGCGCCAGGTGAATCGGCTGTTTGACAAAGCCCTTCGCGCGTGCTCCAAGCAAGGCTGGCTGTCCGACACCGAGGAAGGGTACTTGAACGAACGTCGCGTCCTCGCCATCGCCAGCACCCACAAGCGCAAGGTTCGCGGTACCGCTCTCGGCACCTCAAAGACGGGGTCGGTGACCTTCATTGAACCCGCAGAGTGCCACCAAGTCAACCACGAGCTGGAGATGCTCAAGGACGACGAGCGCAAAGAGATTGTCCGCATCCTGCGCGAGCTGACGCAGCGCATCCGCAAGCACACCCCGCTCATCAAGGCCCAACAACGCCTCTTGGTGCGGTTCGACTTCCTTCAGGCCAAGGTGAAACTCGCCTTGGACATGGACGGCATCAAGCCGCACATTGTCAAAGACTTGCGGATTGAAATCCTCAAGGGCTTCCACCCGTTGCTGCTCATGGCGCACCGGCTCAAAGGTATATCGGTCGAACCCCAGAATTTGACCCTTCACCGGCAACGGCGCATGCTCGTCATCAGCGGTCCCAATGCCGGTGGAAAGTCCATCACCTTGAAAATGGTGGGCCTCATCCAGGCGATGGTTCAGAGCGGGCTTCTCGTCCCCGTTCACCCCAACAGCGCCTTTGGTTTGTTCAAAGAAATCCTCACGGACATCGGGGACAACCAAAGCATCGAGAACCAGCTCTCCACCTACAGCTACCGCTTGAAGCGCATGAAGGGCTTCTTGACAGACGCTGGCCAAAACACCCTGCTGCTGTTGGATGAATTCGGCACCGGCAGCGACCCCGAGTTGGGCGGCGCATTGGCCGAGGTGTTCTTTGAAGACCTCTATCAAAAAAAGGGCTTTGGGGTCATCACCACCCATTACGCCAACATCAAGACCCGGGCCACCAGCATGCCCGAAGCCGTCAATGGCAGCATGCTCTTCGATGGCGAAACCCTTTCGCCCACTTACAAACTCGACCTCGGCCAACCTGGCAGCAGCTTCACCTTTGAAGTCGCCGAACTCAACGGCATCGACCGGAACCTCATCGGCCGTGCCAAGCAAAAACTCGACCCCCGCAAAGTCAAGCTCGACGGGCTCATCGCAGGACTGCAAAAGGAGAAGTCACGGCACGCTCGCCTGACCGACCGACAATTGAAAGCCGAGCACGACGCCGATCAAGCCCGGCGCGAATACGAGCAGAAGGCCGCCCAATTGGAAGAGCGTCGGGAATCCGTCCAACAGATTGGGCAAGAACAGAACGCGGCCTTGGTGAGGGGCAAGAAACTCCAGCAATTCATCGACCGCTTCAAGTCGGGCCAGTCCAATGCAGGCCTCATCGAGGACATTCGGAAATACCTGTCCGTGGAGGCCACCAAGAAGGCCGAAAAAGCCGAGGCGGCTGCGCGCAAGAAGGCCGCCCGCGACCTCAAAAAGAAAGGAGGCCGCTCCAAGCAACACCTCGACCGGATTGCCGTCGGAAGCACGGTCCGCCTCAAACAAGGCCGCCAGCGCGGAGAGGTCATTGAACTCAAGGGCCGCAAGGCGACCGTGGCGTTTGGCGACTTCCGCACGCGGGTGGAGCTCGAGGACCTCGTCTGGGTCCGCTGAACGCCCTTCTTACTCGAGGATGATGCGGCGGGTGACTTGCGCCCCATTGGCGAGGGCAGCGGTCACATAGAGGACCCCGCGGGGGTGGTTGGACAAGTCCAGCGTGGCGGCACCTCCCCACCACATTTCGCGGTGCAGCAGGCGCCCCTGGCCATCCCGAAGGGTGAGCTCGGCCGCTTCGGACCAATCTCCGCCCGGGAGGCGCAGGTGAAGGACGTCTTGCGCCGGGTTGGGCATCGCGCGAAAATCCCGCGACAACGTCAACTGCGTCACGTCGGCGATCTCTTCACAGGCCTGGTCAGGCCCGCACGGCACCGCGGCCTCGAGGTCCGGATAGGCGCCGTGCAACACGGTTTGACCGCTGCCCGTCGGGTCGAGCCACAACTCCAATTTCTCGTCTGCCGGATTGGGATTGTCATCCCAGTGGTACGACATCTTTCCGTAGTAGTCGGGCTGGTTTGGGCCGGTTCCCCCGCCGGCTCCGCCATTGGTACAGGCGGACAACCCTGCGGACAGGGTGCCGATGGACAGGCCTTCTTCGTTGAACAGGTGCGAGCCGGAAGAACCGCCTTCGGTGACGCCGTGGTCCGTTTCGGTTTCCACCCAATAGACCCGCCAATGGGAACCGAAGGCGCCCAAGCTGATGCTGGACGTGTTTTGGGTGTAGGTGCTGATTTTTTTGACGTCCCCGGATGGGTGGTGAATGCCGACACCGCTGCCGGATCCGCTGCCGCTGGCATCCCACCCCGCGTAGTACACATCCCAGCTGGACGGGATCTCGTCTTCGACTTCGACGAGCAAGAAGTCGGAGCCTTCGAAGTTGTTGCCTTGCACGTCATCTGAATCGGCCAGACGAATGACGCCTGTGCGCCTGCGGTTCAACAGCCCATTGCCTTCCCCACATTCCGGACGTTCGTAGTTGTAGTAGACCTTGAGCAATGCGAAATCGTCGTCATCAGCGTTGCTGGCGCAGTGCAGGGCAGTCAACATGTACTGGCGACAGTCCAATGCGGTCGTGTTGACCATCGCGCCTGAGCAGAGGAAGGACCCGCCATTTTCGATGATGGACAGCCGGACCGTCGCATCGCGCTGGCACTCCCAGCCTTGGATTTCAGGACACGCCACATCGACCTCGCAAGGCTGAGAACCGCCTCGCGCGGCGTCCACATCGCGAAAGAGGGCCGCTGCCCCTTCCATTTGAAGCCGCACATCGGTCATCCATCCCAACGGTGCGTTCAAGCGCAGGACCACCCACTCCCCGGGCACGTCCCCTGTCGCCAAGCGGCCGTGTTCATCGTTGTCCCGAAAATCATACGGTCCCTCCTGCCACTCGCCCGTGAGGTCCGTGACCCAAAGCTCTGCGCCAACCGGCAAGTGAAAATCCGAAAAATGCAGGGCCACGCCCGCCGCCTCGGGCAAGTGGACGGCCACAATGTGGTGCACCACAGAAGTTGGGGGCGCAAGGTCCGCGGCATGGTCCTGTACCACGCCGTAGAGGTAGGTGCCCCGTTCTTCGGCTTCTTTCTCCGCACGCGCCCAAGCCGCGTCCACATCCAGGGGCGCCATCTCGACCACGTCTTGTGGAGCCGCCAGCAGTGCCACGGGACAGGGCCGTTGATGGGTCTGGGCTTTGGACAACTGGGGAAGGGCCACTGCGGCGAGCAGGGCGACAATCAAGGATCTCATCACGGGTGCAGGTTCCGACACCAAAGCAGGCGCCGGCTCGAAGATAGCAAGCCAAAGGGCTTCATTTTTTGGGAAATGTGGGCCTGTCCTTCCCCTTTCAGCCCCTGTGCCAAGCCTATCTTTCGAGCATGACGGCACGGCTTCGATTCCCCTTCCTTCTCAGCCTCACACTCTTGGCATCAGCGCCCCTTCTGGGCCAAAAAAACGTGCAGGATCAGGGAGAGAAATTCAACACCCTGCTCTACTACATGAACCGCATGTATGTGGACAGTGTGAACCTCGACGGACTCGTGGAAACCGCCATTCGGGGCATGCTCGAAGAGCTCGATCCTCACTCGGTGTACATCCCCGCAGAAGACCTCCAACAGGCGGATGAACCGCTCAACGGAAAGTTTGAAGGCATTGGGGTCCGTTTCAACATCATGAAGGACACCATCATGGTCGTGTCGACCATCGCCGGCGGCCCCAGTGAAAAGCTCGGCATCATGGCCGGGGACCGCATCGTCGAGGTCGACGGTGAATTGGTGGCGGGAATTGGCATTCGAAACAAAGGCGTCATGGAGCGCTTGAAAGGCCCCAAGGGCACCCATGTTGAAGTCGGCATTCGCCGCGGCAAGGCCAAGGAGCTTCTGGTGTTTGACATCGAACGCGACAAGATTCCCATTTACTCGGTCGACGCCCACTACATGGTGGACGACCGCATCGGTTACATCAAGGTCAACCGGTTCTCCAAGGAGACTATGGGGGAATTGAATGACGCCCTCGACAACCTGCAGGGGGACGGCATGAAGGACCTCATCCTCGACTTGCAGGGCAATGGAGGCGGCATGCTCAATACCGCCATCGCGATGGGCGACGAATTCCTGTCCGGAGACCGGTTGATCGTGTACACCGATGGCCGGGCTTTCCCGCGGGAAGACCGCGTCGCGCAAACGGAAGGGCGGTTTGAAAAAGGGCGGCTGGTTGTCCTGGTGGACGAATCCAGTGCGTCCGCAAGTGAAATCGTGAGCGGCGCCGTGCAAGACTGGGACCGCGGGCTCATTGTCGGGCGCCGAACCTTCGGCAAGGGCCTCGTTCAGCGCCCCGTTCGGCTCCCCGATGGCAGTGCGGTCCGCCTCACCGTGCAGCAGTATTTCACCCCAGCTGGACGCTGCATTCAAAAGCCGTACGATGAAGGGGTCGATGCCTACCGCCGGGAGAAATACGAGCGTTTCGAGAAAGGCGAATTGATGTCCTTGGACAGCTTGGACTTGCCCGATAGCCTCCAATACACCACCAAAGTGTTGGGGCGAACGGTCTATGGGGGTGGCGGCATCCTGCCGGACGTGTTCGTCCCCATCGACACCAGCTTGAACAGCACCTACTTCTCCGACCTGTTGCGCAAGGGCCTCTTCAACCGCGCGGTCCTGGAACATGTCGATGCCCACCGCTCTCGACTGGAGCGCGAATGGTCGAATCGCGACGCCTTTGTGGTGGACTACAATGTGGAAGAGGCGCTTCTCGATGGGCTCACTGCCTTGGGCGAATCCGAGGACATTCCATTTGTCGAGGATGACTGGAACACGAGTCTGCCCGCAGTGGAGCTGCGCCTCAAGGCCATCTTGGCGCGGACACTGTTTGACACCACCGCTTTCTACGAAGTCTTCAACCCCATCAATCCCATCTACAACCGGGGCATTGAGGTGCTGCGCGACGGCACCTACAAGAAGTCCGGCATCGGGAATCGGTAATTCACGCCCGAAACCGGAACAACCCATTCCCTGTCTCACGGCCGCTCAACGGCACCGATTAATTTTACACCACACGAATTCTGCATCATGAACATCGCACGATCCCTTTCCCTGTTCGCCCTTCCTGTGCTCCTCATCGCTTGCGGTGAAGCCGCGGAGAGCGCGCCCGACACAGCACAACCAGAAGCCCCAGCCACTGAAGCGCCCGCGCCGGCTGAGAAGGCCATGGACCCCGCTCGCGAGACCGCTGAGGCTCCAGCAGAAGCTGGCCCGACGACCTCCATCACGTTTGCGGAGAACAGCCATGACTTCGGCACCATCGACGAAGGAGATGTGGTCACCCACGTCTTCACGTTCACCAACACGGGCGACAACCCCCTCATTCTCGACCGCTGCAAAGGATCCTGCGGGTGCACGGTGCCCCAGTGCCCCAAGGAGCCGATCGCGCCAGGAGCCACGGGTGAGATTGAGGTGAAATTCAATTCCAAAGGCAAGAAGAACAAGCAGACCAAGACGGTGACCATCAATGCCAACACGGTCCCCGAGCAGACCCGCATCACCATTTCCGCCAACGTCACCCCCGCTCCAGCAGAGGGTACTGGCAAGTGATCCTGCAACTTCCCCAACATGAAAAAGGCCCTCCGAAGAGGGCCTTTTTCATGTCACGGCGGCATCTGATTCACTGCAAAAGCCGGTCAATGGCGTCGGCCAATTTGCGGTCCCGCTCCGTCACCACGTGTCCCGCATCGTGGGTATTCAGCTCGATGCGCACGTAGCTGAACTCGTTGTGGAAGACGGGATGGTGCCCCTGTTGCTCTGACAGAAAGGCCACGCGCGTCATGAACGTGAACGCCTCTTGAAAGTCCTTGAATCGGAATTCGCGAACCAGCCGGTTGTCCTTTTCCATCCACATGGTGCACTGCTTTGTGCCGTGAATGTAATCCGGAGCCGCGGGAATTGCCGCGACGGAGCCAACTTCGCAACATGGATGTCCACGAGACCCCGCCGGATTCGAAGCCGCCCATTGGGTTTGCCCCGCCCTTCATCGACGAAGCCACGGTGGACGCTGTGGCCCGCGTGTTGCGTTCGGGCTGGATCACCACTGGCCCCGAGACTGCGGCTTTTGAACAGGAATTGGCCGCCTTCACCCGGGCCGACCGGGTGGTTTGCGGCGGTTCATGGACTGGACTCGCCGGGGTGGTGCTCGACTGGTTTGGCGTCGGACCGGGTGACGAGGTCATCCTTCCGGCATACACCTATTGCGCCACGGCCAACGTGGTCCTCCACCGGGGTGCTACCCCGGTTCTCGTGGACCTGCCCTCCCCTTCTGAACAAGACGGCCTCAACCTCACCTGGGCCGCCATCGCGCCCCATTTGACCCCGCGAACCAAGGTGGTCATGCCGGTGGACATTGGAGGCTGGCCCGTTCCGTGTGACACCTGGAAGAATGAGCTGGAGGCGTGGTCTGTCGGCCAAGGCTGGTCATCCGAACACCCCGTCCAACGCGCGCTCGGACGTCCACTTCTCTTGTCCGATGCGGCGCACTCCCTCGGCGCCACCGTTCATGGCCAACCTGTCGGGGCATTGGCCGACCTGTCGGTCTTTTCTTTTCACGCGGTCAAAAACCTGACCACGGCGGAAGGCGGTGCTGTGGCCATCTCCTTGCCCTCCGCTTTTGACGCGGATGACGTCCACCACTCCCTTCGGACCACCGCCCTTCACGGGCAGAGCAAGGATGCGGCAGCGAAGTTCAACGGCGGGTCGGGCGCGTGGCGGTATGACGTCCTGTCGCCAGGCTTCAAATGCAACATGACCGACATCCAAGCCGCCATGGGCCGGGTGGCCTTGGCACGTTATGAGCGCGACCTGCAACATCGCCATGCCTTGGGCGACCGCTACGACGCCGGGTTTTCAAACGTGGCTGGCGCCCAACTTCCCCGCCGCAAAAGCGAGGACAGGCAATCCTCCGACCACCTGTATGCGCTGCGCATCTCGGGTCTGACCGAAGCGGGGCGCGACCAGTTGATCGCCGCGCTGGCCACGCACGGCATTGCCAGCAACGTGCATTTTCAGCCCCTTCCCATGCTGACCGCCTACCGCGACAGGGGCTACTCCGCAGCAGATTGCCCCCATGCTGTGAACGCTTATGCCTGTGAAATCAGCCTGCCGCTGCACCTTCACATGGACCTGGCAGATGTCGACCGGGTGGTGGACGCTGTGAAGGCGTCGCTGCCCCTCTTCCGATTCAACGCCACGTGAAGCGCGCACTGGACATCACGGCCTCCGGCGTATTGCTGGTGCTGCTTTCTCCCCTGCTTTTGTGGACGGCCATGGCGTTGCTCGTCCGCCAAGGAAGTCCTGTGTTGTTCCGCCAAGAACGCATGGGCCGGCGCGGCCGCCCCTTCCTCATCCTGAAATTCCGCACCATGCGCCCGGAGCAACCTGGCGACGCGCAAGTGACCTCCGGCCAGACCGACAACCGCATCACACCTCTCGGGCGGTTTCTGCGCCGACATCGGTTGGATGAATTCCCCCAACTCTGGAATGTGTTGCGCGGCGACATGAGTCTGGTGGGGCCGCGCCCCGAAGTGCCTCGGTACGTGGACCTGCATGACGACACTTGGAAAACCGTCTTGTCGGTGCGCCCGGGCATCACCGGGCCGGATGCCCTTCAATTCAAAAACGAGGGGCTGGAATTGGCCGCCTCAACCGATCCGGAAGCCCACTATCGCAACGTGCTGCTGCCCGCGAAACTGGCGGTGCAAGCGGAGTATGCCCAAAGCCGAAGCTGGACCGGAGATCTGCGGATTTTATTCCGAACGCTCGGCGCTCTGCGGGGTTGAACAGCCCTCCACGAAGAACAGCAGTTCCCGGAGCCGCTCGGCCTGCCCGAGGTCCTCTTGGCGCTCGTAGGCATAGGCCAGGTTCCCAATCAATCGCCGAACGACGTCCACCGGCTCGCAAGGTCCGCAGTGGCTTTGGTCCACGGGGAGGTCCAAATGCCCGAGGAAAGCGCTGACTTCCTCAGGGTGGATGACCCCACCTTGGTTGAACGGGTTGATGTAAAACAGCACGCTGCCGGGTCCGCCGTCCGCAGAGAACTCTCCGAGGTGTCCGCCATCGCAGTAGGCCAAGATGAAGTGGTTGGGCAGGTTGACTCCGTGAATGGGCAAGGCCAATTCCTGCACCATGGCCAGGTAGATGGCCCCGAGGGCGAGGCTGTTGCCCTTCCTCTGGCGCAAGACTTCACTGGGCAATGCATGGAGCGGGCGGGCTGCACCTCCCCGCGTCCCTTCGAATCCGTGGTGCTCAAAAAAGATCCGGTTCACCACGCGGACCTGCTCCAACGCCGTCATGTCGTCGTTCAACTCCAGCCAGATGTCTTGTCGAATGCGCTGGAGATCTTCGTGCAACCCCGCTGAATCCGACGTTGGATCGACGTACTGGTCCAACAGCAACAGCGCGGTGGTCAGCCCGCGATCGGGAGACTCCATCCAGTCTGCAAAGGAGGTCCGGATTTCATCGGTGGCCAGCTGGTCCAACAAGGACTTGGCCCGTTGAAGGAACACGGTGCCATGCCCGTCCTCTTCCAACGCCTTGCGCAGGCTGGGAACGGCAGCATCGCCAATCCTCTCCAACTCCTGCTTTACGGTGGTGTAGATGCCCTCATCGGGGTCTTCCAACAAGGAAATCAATGCATGCAACTCGGTAACGCTCATTGCCGGTTCAGGTTGTGCTCGGCAAAGTAGTTCTGTGTTTTGCGGCCTATCTTAATGGGGTGGGTTCTTATAACAACGACCATGTGGATGCGACTCCAACGCCCAGTTTTGGCGGGGCTTCTGCCTCGCATGCTCCGGGCGAAGTGCGCATCGCTCCGGGAGCACGGCCTTTTCGCACCCGTGGCCGGAGGCCGGTTCGCATTCCTCCAGAACAGCAGGCCCGGGCCCTCGAAGCGGATCGGCGCAGGATCAAGACGGCCCTGACGATCACCATCGGCATCCTGACCCTGATTTGGGGCGTGTACTTCGTCAATGCCCAATTCGACCTCGGCTGGAAGCAATTCGGCAACCGCCCGCTCCAGATCCGGGGCCTTGCGGGCATCCTGACCATGCCATTCCTCCATGGCGACTTCCAGCACCTTTGGGGCAACACCGTCTCGTTCTTTTCCCTCAATGCCATGCTCGTCTACTTCTACCGGGATTTGGGCCTGCGGGTCTTGGCCTGGTCGTGGATGGGGACGGGCCTGCTGCTCTGGTTGAGTGGGGCGCAGGGCAATCACATCGGACTCAGCGGCGTGGTCTACGCCCAAGTCGCCTTCCTGTTCTTTAGCGGCATCCTTCGGCGGGACCCGCGGCTCATCCGGGTCGCGCTCGTGGTGGTGTTCCTTTACGGAAGCATCGTTTGGGGCGTGTTTCCCATCGAAGAAGGCGTGAGCTGGGAAGGCCACCTCTCCGGGGCCACCATGGGCACCTTCCTCGCCTTGGTTTGGCGGAAACAAGGCCCTCAACGCCCACCGCTCCCCGCCATGGAGGACGAGGACGAGGCGTGGACCGGCGCCCACCCTGCCTCTGCGGAAGGCACCCACGAGGAGAGGGCAACCCGGGACGGTGCCATTCTCCAGTCCGCACCCGGCATCCTCGGCGAAGCCGCTGTCGAAGACACTTGGCTGACGTCAGACATCCCGACGAAAGAGACCGACGACTGGGGGGCAAGAAGGGCCGCGCTGTTGTGGCGTGGAGAACGCCCCCTTCCTGCCGAAAACGCGAAATCCCGCCGGGGCGGGATTCGCAAGCCGCGCAAAGGCGACCACATCAAGTCGAGAACCCGACGTTGATCAGGCGTTGAGCATGACGGGCATGACCAACATGAGGATGTCCTCTCCGGTCGTTTCTCCGTCGTGCTGGGGTCGAATGATGCCCGCTCGGTTGGGTGCACTCAGCTCGAGCGTGACTTGCTGGGCATCCAGGTTGTTGAGCATGTCGAGGAGGAAACGGCTGTTGAATCCGATTTCCATGTCGTCACCGGCGTAACTGCAGGCGAGCGTCTCGCGGGCCTCGTTGGCAAAGTCCACATCCTCCGCGCTGATGGTCAAGCTGCTTCCCGCCAGCGACAGGCGGACCTGGTGCGTGGTCTTGTTGGCGAAAATGGCCACGCGCCGGATGCTTCGCTGGAAGTCCTTCCGGTCAATGGTCATGCAGTTGGGATTTTCCTTGGGGATGACCGCTTCGTAATTCGGGTACTTGCCCTCAATGAGCCGGCAGACGACGTCCATCTCTCCGTATTTGAAGTGGGCGTTGGCCTCATTGAAGCTCACCACCACCTCATCCGTCATGGGCAACGTGCCCTTCAGCAGGTTCAACGGTTTCTTGGGAACGATCATCTCCGCGTTCTCCGGAGCGGACGCATCCATGCGCGCATAGCGGACCAGACGGTGGGCGTCCGTGGCCACGAAGCTCAGGTGGTCGCTGCGCAATTCGAAGAAGATGCCGCTCATGACGGGGCGCAGATCGTCACTTCCTGCGGCGAACAACGTCCGGCTGATGGCCTCGGCGAGCGTGTCCGAGTTCAGCGTCACGGAGGCCGCTCCTTCGAGTTCCGGGGTGCGCGGGAATTCATCGGCATGCGCACCGGCCAACTTGTACTTGCCCGCCTCGCTGGTCATCTCGACGCCGCAGGTCTTGGGGTCCACCTTGAACGTCAAGGGAAGGTCCTCGAAGGTCTTGAGGATGTCGAGCAACATCTTGGCCGGAATGGCAATGGCGCCCTCCTCTTCCGCCGTGACCTCCACCGTTGTGGTCATGGTGGTTTCGAGGTCGCTGGCACTGATGGAGGCCTTGCCTGGCGCCACCTCGAACAGGAAGTTGTCCAAGATGGGCAAGGTGTTGCTGCTGTTGAGCACGCCGCTGATGGCTTGAAGCTGGCGAAGCAGGGCGGTGCTGGATACGATGAACTGCATGGGGTCGAATATGGGATTCGAAAATACCCTCCCTCCTTGCCCCGGAGCGGAATTCAATGGCCCCACTTTTTCACAACGGATGCACCAGAACACCCCTTCCGCGCGGCATTGCGCACGCGCTCGATTCCGCGTAATTTGAGCCCATGATGAACGTTGTGAAGCCATTGGCCCTGCTGGCCGTCCTCGCCTTGGGCTCTGCCTCCATTTCCGCACAGGAAGCCCCCGCCTCGGAGGCCGATGTCATTTTGGCCACGGTCGAAGCGCCCATGACCCGTGAAGCCCTCAACGCCACGCGCATCGCCCTCGAAGAAGCGGGACACATCTTCCATTACGGAGGATTCCAATTCCGTCCTGACGGTCAAATGATCGGTGCGGAGATGATGCTGAAAGTGAACGGCGTCGAGCACCGCCGGTACATCGAGTTCGTCAGCGACGACTGCAAGCTCCAGATCCTCAAGAATGAGGGCCTGCGACTGGAGGGCTGCTGACCTGCGTGATGGCCGAGTGCACCTCGGCCACCCCAAGTTGAGCACCACACCTGAAATGGTGGAGCGGACAGCTCGACTTCCCATGAATGCCGCACGGCTTGCACGGCAACGTTGCCTCCGTCACCTCGACGTTGCAACCTCGCCCTGACGCCTCATCCCCTGGCAACACCCCGAACCCCAGCCTGGGCGTGGTGCTGCAAAAGACCCCGACGACCGGCGCTCCAACCGCCCCCGCCATGTGCAAGGGCGCGCTGTCGTTGCTCACCACCACCTTGGACCGGGCCATCAGCGCTGCAGACCCGAGCAAATCGAGTGCCCCTGCCATCACCCGTGGCGCCGTGGACGCCGCGTTGGCGATGCGCTCCAACAGGGGCCGGTCTGAGGCCGCCCCCATCAACACCACCGCTTCACCTGCACGGTGAAGCTCATCCACAAGCGCGGACCAATGCGCTTCAGGCCAACGCTTGGTGGCCCAAACGCTGGATGGCGCCAACACCACAGCGCCCGATGGCCAAGAGGCTGCCGCCGCGACATGGCGCTCTCCCGGGTGTAACCGCGGCCGATGACGAATGGGATCGAAGGCGCCCAGCCATGGCGCCAGCAGGGTGTGGTTGCGCTGGGTTTCATGGCGACCATCTCCAATGTTATGGGGCTGGCGCTGGACGGCTTTCCCTGCAAGGGGTACGCCTTCAAACCCCACCTGCAGCGGGGCACCCACCCAGCGCGACACCAAGGCCATGGACGCATGCCGGTGCAGGTTGACCACCAGCCCGGGATGGGACAGTTTGAGGCGACGGGACATCGACCACATTCGGGCGTATTTGCCCCTGCCTTTGCGGTCCCATGCCCACACCGCAGAGACAAAAGGGTGGTCCTCGAAGAAGCCTTCCGCACCCTTGCGGACCCAGACCTGAATCGGGGAGTCCGGAAATGCGGCATGCCAGCCTTCGATTAAGGCCGTGGACAACACCACATCCCCGAGGAATGCGGGCTGAAGGACGAGAAGTCCCCCAGGCGGATGTTCCGCCGCAGGTCTCATACGGCCACGGCGTGGGTGCGGAGGGCGTCGTTCAGCGACGTCTTCCGGTCCGTGCTCTCCTTGCGGTGCCCGACAATCAAAGCGCAGGGAACGCCAAAATCTCCCGCTGGGAAGGACTTGTTGCGCGTGCCCGGAATGACGACCGATCGCGGGGGAACCTCCCCTTTGTATTCCACCACTTCAGAACCCGACACATCGAGAATCCGGGTGCTCGACGTGAGCACCACACCGGCGCCCAACACGGCTTCCTTGCCGATGCGCACGCCTTCCACCACAATGGCCCGAGACCCGATGAAGGCCCCATCCTCCACGATGACTGGCGCCGCCTGCAAGGGCTCCAAGACGCCGCCAATGCCCACGCCACCACTCAAGTGGACATCCGCTCCGATTTGGGCGCAAGACCCTACGGTGGCCCAGGTGTCCACCATGGTTCCACTGCCCACCCAAGCGCCGATGTTGACATAACTCGGCATCATCACCACGCCTTTTCCGAGAAAGGCGCCATACCGAGCAATGGCGTGCGGCACCACGCGAACACCGGCTTCAGCGTGGTTTTTTTTGAGGGCCATTTTGTCGTGAAACTGAAAAGGCCCGACTTCCTCCACCTTCATCTGCCGCATTGGGAAATAGAGGACCACGGCCTTTTTGACCCATTCGTTGACTTGCCATCCTCTGGCCACGGGCTCAGCACAGCGCAGAACGCCGCGATCCAAGCCATCCAACACCGCCTCGACCGCCTCGCGGCAAGCCGGTTCACGCCGCAATTCCGGGGCATCCCATGCCGATTCAATGGCCGCTTTCGCAGAAGCCCAATCGCTGGGGACAGTGGGGGTCGCATTCTCCATGCGGCGAAGATACCTTCGCGACATGGCCCGGTACATTGCCTTCGATTATGGAACCCGACGTGTGGGTGTGGCCGTCACCGACAGCGGTGCCATGATTGCTGCGCCGGAAGGCACCTACCCTCCAGAATCATTGGAACGGGAAATCCGGCGGCTGGTCTCAGCCGAGCCTTGCGCAGGCTTCGTGGTGGGCATGCCCGGATTGGTCCTGGGCGCAGACACCCACAGCAGTGACCCCATCCGGAAATTCATCCAACGGCTGCGTCAACACTTTCCGGACATCCCGGTCGACCTCGTCGATGAAGATCACACCAGCAAGGAGGCCTCTCTGGCCATGGTGCAATCCGGAATGCGCAAATCGAAACGCCGCCAAAAGGGACAGATTGACCAGATTGCCGCTGCCCTCATTCTGCAGCGGTTCCTGGACCAACGTTGAGACTCAATCCTCTTCGTTGCCCTTGAAGACCTCGATCTCCTTGGTGGTCTTGACCAACTCCGTGAAGCGGTCCACGTAGCGGGTGGCCCGCACCACATGGTTGTCGATCCAGTGGTAGTTGCCGCCTCGCGGCTTCCCCATCAGCAGCCCATGGTACTTGAATCCATGCTCCGCGAACCAGGCTTCGGTGACGGCGCGGTGCTCTTCGGTGCGGCTCGTGAAAAACGTGATGATGTGGCCCTCATCGTACCACCCATTGAGCGTCTCCAGAGCGTCCGGAAAAGGGGCACAAGTGGCCATGCGTTCCGGTTGCTCATTGGGCACATCCTCGGTGATGGTCCCATCGATGTCAATGAGGAAATTCTTGACCTCCTCTGACAGTTGAGGCGATGCTGAGCGGCCTTCGGAATCGGTGGCAGCGTGAAGTGGGGCGGGAGTTGGGTTGGATGGCATGACAGGTGGGCTTTCGCGACGAAAGGGTCATTGCCTTCCATGACAAATCTACGTCGATGGTGTTTCCCAAACGTGGGTTTTGGGGGTCCAATCTGGAGCATCATGCCCCTGAACCATTCCCCTTTCCAAATCGGACAGGCCAGAAAAAGGGGGGGCACCATTTGCTGCGAGCAGCACATTCAGGTTGGCGATCCGCTCCTGAGCCTGTCCTTGGGGATGGCACGCTTCATGGAGTGCACGGAGCCGCTCCAGGTCCTCGGCATGCGACCGGCGCACGGCCCGTCGGCCTTGTTGGTCGAGCTTCTCCAGGAGCTTCTCAATTTTGGCCCGCGCCGCGGACACGCTTCCCACGAGGGAGGGGTCCACGGCCTTGAAGTCGGAACGAACCGCTTCCAGCGCATTGTCGAGTGCAGCACGCCAAACCGCTGCATTTGGCGGGTTCTGGCGCCCAATGAAGGCCTTTTCCCAGGCCTCGAGTGGCTGTCCAAGGTCATGGGCCGACAGCCCCAACGCCTCCATGGATTGCCGGTCCTCCGAAGACAACATCCATCCCGAGTCCCGCGGCACCAATGCCGGCTGAACCATCTCAAATGCAGGGTATGCCGTGCTCAGCTGCAGCCAATACGCCACTTCCGCGAGGCCACCGACGACGGCCACATCCGGCAACAACCAGCTCTGGTACAGCGGCCGAAACAGTGCATTGGGCGACACCGATTCAGGCGCCCGTGCCAGATGCGCCTGCACCGCCGCTGCATCGTCCCAGGACTGCGCCCCAGCGCTCCATCCGCCTGACCCGACAGGGACCACGCGCGTCCGGCTGGCCTCGGACAAGTGGAACAGGTTCACGGGCCGGACATGGACCTGCGGTTTGTGCCCCGCCAATTCGAGCGCCGCATTGGCCCGGCTGACCTCTCGAAACAGCACCCCTTCGGTCCATTCTTTTTCCAGTTGCCCAGCAAACTGCGCTTTCAATCGGGGGTCGTCACCATCCACCACCACCAGCCGGTCGGCCCCAAACCATTGGTGCATCCAGCGGCGCATGGCCTGGGCCAAGTTCCCACCCGAGGCTTGCACCAATTCGTGGACACTGGCGTCCTGCAAGCCCGACGCCTCGCCCCATTCCCGGAGCATTTCCAGCAACCCTTCCGTGGACATTCGGCCCACTGCACCACCGACCCCTTGGCCTTCCTGAGGTGTCCAACGGTGCCAGGCCTTGCCAGACCACAGTCCTGAGATTTCCTCAAAATCGTGGTCTTCAGAGGCCATCCAGAATACCGGAATGACCGGTGTCCCCCACCTCCGCTCCAATTGAGCGGCCAGTGTGATCGCGGTCATCACCTTGTACCACGTGAAGGCCGGCCCCATGGCCAGGCACAACTGGTGCCCCGTGGTCACCGTCCGCGCCTGCTCCTGCCTCAACGTCGCACACCTTTCCGGAACGCGCAATCCGGCTTGCGCATACTGTGCTTCAATGACCGAACACAAGAGCGCCCGGTCCGCCTTGCCGGTGCCTTGGGCATTCCTCAATCGGTCCAACTCGGCCGCAACCGGCCGTGGCGGGGAACCCACATCTGAGGTGGCCATGGGCCAACGACCCTCCCACCATTGTCGGACCGCGTGTTGGTCGGACAAACCGTCTACCAGGGGATGGGCGACATGAAACATGCCGCAAAGATGCTCAGAAGGACGGGGGTTCAGCGCAGTACGGTCACGGCCCCTTGCTGGGAGCGCTCATCCGCCGGAACACTGCGGGGCCACTCGAGCCGCCAGATGTACACGCCGCCCTTGACGGGGTCGCCATTTTCCCCCAGCCCATCCCATCGGGGATTGGCCGGGTCCAAACTGGCGACGAGCTGCCCCCACCGGGAGAAAATCTCGAAGGAAATGGGCAGTGTCTCCCCTACCTCGGGGACAAACCAATCGTTGACCCCGTCTCCATTGGGAGAGAAGGCGTTGGGCACAAAAACCGGCTTGTCCTCCGACTCCGGCTCTGCCTCAGGCCCCTTGTCTCCGATGAGGGCTGATTCCGGCTCCCCGTTGCTGTCCGCAGGAGACAGCCTGAAGTCGTCCAAGAAATAGTACGCCATCGTGGGATTGTCCCCCATGGCCACCTCGGCGTCGAGGTCGGCATCGTCTCCAAACACCCCCACCGTAAGGTGCTGGGCAGGTGAATTGGCCTCGAACATGAAGGTGAACACCTCCCATTCCTCTTCATAACGGACGTAGGGAATGACAAAAACAGGGGGCAATTCCAGGGCCGATTGTCCCCATTGGACTGGAGGATCGACCGTCAGGGCGACGCCCAATCCCTTGACGGCAAGTCCGGCATTGGAAGTGGGCAACCACTGCCCGTTGGCCACCGCAAACGACAAGGTGTAATGCTGGCCCACAGACAGGGGTGCGTCAAAGTCCATCACCAGGTATTCCCGGCTCAAAGGGACACCTGGGGCCTGTCGGCGAATGGCCGTCAAGCCCGCGATGCCCCGGCCTTCGTAGGGATTCACCAAGGCCACCGGGGTTTCCGGAAGGTCTCCTCCGAGGGTGCCATCGAGGTGAAAAAAGTCCGGTGTGGATGCGCCGCTCTGGGCATTGTTCCAGCCTGGCAGCAAATGCCACATCCCCGGCGCGCTGGGCATGGAGGTGCTTTCCTCGAAACCGCCATTGACCATTTGTGCCGTCACTCCAGACGAAGCCAACCACAACATCAACAGAAGCAGCGGCGTGCGAAACAGGAACAATTCAGGGCGGCCCATGCCGGGAATTTACCCAATTCGAGGCACATCAAACGAGAAAGGGCCCCGCGTTCGGAGCCCTTTCACCTTAACCAAAACAACTTGAACCAAATTCTTCGCTGTGCTTACAGGCTGCTTACACCTGCACCAATAAGACGCAGGAGAGGCCGCAGATGTTGTATCCCCATCTGCCAAAAGGTGCCAATGGATGTCAACGGACGAGATGCCGGGTCAGGCCGCATTGCAGCCCAAGGCGTCCCCGCGGACCCGAGCACCAAAACGCGCTTGCACTCCACGCCCATTGCACCGACCACCGCCGCTCGAGTTTGGCCGTGACCGCCCACCCCCAGGTCGACAAGGGCACCCAATCCAACCGCTGCATCTCTTCGACGGAAATCGGCTCTGGCACCCCTTCTGCTGGCAAACGCTCCAACTGTGCTGGACTTCTCGATACGCGGGACCAACGCGCCGACGCGCCGACCCACCAATTCCAATTCTGCCGGGGCCGCTGCGGGCCTCCCAATCGGATGCCCAGCTCCCATTGGGCCGCCGGCTCTCTTTGGAGTTGCAATGGCAACGTGTCCAATTCAATCCCCAGCTCGTAGGTCTGGACCGTGTGCTGCTCGAGCCCACCACGGCCATCTGCGGCAATGCTGACGGCGCTGTCCTCGAGACTGGTGAGGTCCACAACGCGAATCTGGCGCCATCCTCCTGCCGCCACCAACTGCCACTGGAGTACCTCAGAGGACCAGGTGAGGCCCGCTTCGAGGTCTCCGCCTCCAGACCACGGACGGCCCGACAAGGCCGACACGGGCGTACCCGCAACATCCGCGGTCCAACGACCGAGATCGGTCCCAAGGCCCAAGAAAGGAACGGGCTTCAGCCTGCGGGACCTCACGCCCTTCGTGTCCGCCGCAGTCGAACCTGCATCAGACCGGCGAACATCCAGGGCCAGGTTCAAGGGTATGCCGTCTACGGTGATGGTGTCTCTCCCCCAGTCCGCAGCCACCGCCGACGTCTGCAACAGCAGACAAAACATCGAGCTCACAACGGCGCGGGCCATGCGGCAAGATTGGTCATGGCATTGGGACGCAAAAATTCGGGAAGCCCCCCCAAAAAAGTCACTGCCCACCGTCTGCGGGAAGGGTCAGCGGCAAAGTCAACGTGGGCCCAGCAGGCACCGCTTCTTCAACTGGAGCGTCCGCATCGGGTGAGGAAGCCTTCTCCAATTCGACAGGCGCCATTTCCTGAGGGCCCTCCTCTTCCTGGACCACCTCGATGACGGCATTCACGGCTTCCGAAGAGGCTTCAGCGCTGTGCTCCTGCATCGGAGCGACGGCCGTTGAGACGGGCGCCGTTTCAGCCATGTCGACAGGGCCAGCCGGGGATGCTTCTTCGACCTGCACAACCTCCACCGCTTCTTCCCGCGGCTCCACCGCGGCTGGCGCGACTTCCAGCTCCGGACCATCCGCCATGGTCTCTTCTTCAACAGCGGGCCATTGGACAGTGGATCCTGCCTCCAACACCGGTGTCTCGATTGCAGGCTTTGAAGGAGTCACAAGGGGTTCTACAGAGGACGATTCCTCCGAGGTGAAATGGGAGACGCCCCATGCAACAGCCCCCACCACCAACGCAGCCGCGACCCAAACCCGCCGGCGGTTCGACGGGACCGGCGCGGCATCCGCAAACAGCGTGCTGGCCGGTTCCGGCGCTGTGGCCGTTCGTCCTTGCAGCACCTCTCGGCATCGCGCATCGAATGCGGCGTCCTGTGCGTCTTGAGGGGTCATGTCATTCATGTCGTCCTTGGCCCGGCAGTTCGGGCTTGCTGGGGTTCAACTTGGCTCGGGCGGATAGGGTTGCAAGAACCCGTTGTAAATATTTTCGGGCCCGGCTCAATTGGCTTTTCGACGTGTTCACATCGATGCCCAATTGGTCGGCAATCTCCTGGTGCTTGTAGCCCTCGATGACGTACATGCAAAAGACGGTTCGGTAGCCCAATGGCAGTTGTGCAATGGCCAACTCGAGTTCGTCGGCTGTGAACTCGGGGTCGTGCACGTTCTCCAAATCGCCGGGGGTCGCATAGACCTCGTCGATGTCCTGATGGTGGCTGTGCTTCAGATTCCTACGGTAGTGGGTGATGGCCGTGTTGACCACGATGCGGCGCATCCACCCTTCGAAGGAGAAGTCCTTCCGGTAGCTCTGGATGTGCTTGAAAATCTTGACGAAGCTGTCTTGGAGGACGTCTTCTGCGTCCTGCCGACCATTGGTGTGGCGAATGGCCGTAGCGAAGAGCTGACCACTGAACCGGGCATACAAAGCGCGCTGCGCAGCAGGCTTGCGCTGCTTGCACCCTTCAATCAGCTGCTTGACTTCCTCTGACGACGCCATCCCTTCAGAGAACGCTAAAGTCCAACCGGACGTTGCACCTCATTCAAACCTCGACTTCTCCAACCCGAGCCAATCGAGTGCGGCACCATGGAAGATGGACGCCCGGTCCTGCTCGGGCAGGTCCATGTCGGTCTCGATGTACCGGCCAAACTCCAAGTCGCCCAAGGGGAAGGGATAATCGGAGCCCATGACCACTTTCTCCGACCCCTGCAGCTCCAGCACATATTGCATCAACCGGGCGTCGTGGGTGATGCTGTCCACCCAGAATTTGCCGAGATACTCCCGGGGGCTGTTCGGATTGTCAATGGCCACCAAGTCTGGGCGGCAGCGCCAACCGTGCTCGATGCGCCCCAAAGTGGCGAGAAAAGCGCCCGATGCGTGGCTGAACATGACCCGCAGCTTTGGGAACTTGTCGAACACCCCGGAGAAGACCATCGAACACGCCGCGCGCGACGTTTCGGCAGGCATGCCGACGAGCCAAGGCAACCAGTATTTGGTCATCATTTCCTTGCCCATCATGTCCCACGGGTGAATCATGATGGCCATGCCGAGCCGCTCACACGCCGCCCACAATGGATCAAACCGGGCCTCAGACAAGTTGTATCCGTTGATGTTGGATCCAATCTGAATCCCGTGCAGCCCGATCTCCTTGCACCGCTCCAATTCACGGATGCTCCATTCGGTGTCCTGCATGGGCAGTGTTCCCAAACCGACATAGTGGCGCGGATGGTCCTGCACCGTTCTCGCCACGTCGTCATTGAGGAAGCGCGCGATGTCTGCGGTGTCCTCGGGCTTGGCCCAGTAGGCAAACAAGACGGGAATGGTGCAAATGACCTGGACTTGTACGCCGGATTTGGCGTACTCCTCAATGCGGATGACCGGGTCCCAACAATTGGCTTGAACCTCTCGAAAGAACCGGTCTCCCTGCATCATGCGGGCGGCCCCTTCCTTGTGGTGCTCGAGGTGAATGAAGGACCCGTACCCCAGCTTGCGACTCCAGTCGGGCAGCTGCTTGGGCATGATGTGGGTGTGGGTGTCAATCTTGAGCATCGCTGGGAATTTACTCATGAAGTGTCCTGCGGCGGACATGACGCAGGTCCAAGCGGTTGATGGGGCTGATGCGCCAACCCGACCACTCGGAGGACACGAGGTGCAGGACCTCATCGTGCCACAGGGGAATGACCGGCATGGACTGCATCACATGCTGCTCCAATTCTCGCAGGGTCTCCTCCCTTCGCGGACCGGGCAACGCCCGAGATGCTGCAGCCAGCAAACTGTCCGCCTTGGGGGTGGCGTAGTGGGTGTAATTCGGACCATTGGGCGCCCAACGGGTCGCGTCGAACAAGCCGAGAAAATTTTCGGCATCCGGGTAATCGGCCAGCCAGGACTTTCGAAAAGCCGGGACTTGACCCTTGGCCACGCGCTCGGCATCCATTGCACTTGGCGCCACGTCGATGTCCACCTCGACCCCGAACTCGGACCAGGTGTGCTGCAAGGCGGCCGCGAGGTCCGCCGTGGTCGGCTTGGTCCCCAAGGTGAGGCCGGTCAACGTTTGCAAGGGCGGTTCCGTTCCAATGCCGTGCCGGGCGAGGAGCTTCCGGGCCTCGGCCGGGTTGTGGTTCAACCCCTCGAGTGTCGGCCGTTCATCCGCCGAGAACCCCGGCATCCCCGGCGGCACGAATCCCACCGCAGGTCGGGCCCCGCCCGCACGCCATTCCCGCACCAGCGCCTCGCGGTCCAGCGCCAGGCTCAAGGCCCTCCGCACATCCGGATGCATGGCGGGCACCCCGATGGCGTCGAGGGATGCCGCATCCACCAACCAACCGATGTAGTCCGTCTTCAAATACGCCGTCACGTGGGCATCAAACCGCCCCTCCCATTCCTGTCGCCATGCCCGCTCCTCGTCAAAAAACAAGTCCAACCAGGTTGCACTGGGCGCGGACACGAAATCATAGCGCCCTTGTTGGAACCCCAGCATTTCTGCGCCCTCCTCCCGGTTGAACTCCACGCGGACCCCCTCCAATCGAGGCAGGGGTCGGCCGGCGTCATCCACCATCCAGTAGGCCCGATTGGCATGCAGGACCAAGGCCGTCTCTGGCAACCAGCCCCGCAGCACGAACGGCCCTGTTCCGAGGTCTTCCCGGTCGGGATTGGCTTTGCGGCCTCCGGCGCGGAGCACACTGGCCTGCGGGGTGGCGAGCAGGCTCGCAAAAACGGGATTGGGTGCGCTGAGGTGCAGTTCCACACTGTCTGGCGAAATGGCCTTTGCCCCGTCCGGCGCCAAGCCCTCGATGACCCAGCGTCCGGGCAAGGCTTCCGCCGGATCCCGCAACCGCTCAAAGCTGGCCACCACATCCCGGGATGTCACAGGAGTGCCATCGTGGAAGGCGGCATCGCGAAGGCGAAACCGGTACTCGCGGCCATCTTCGGAGACGGACCACGTTTCTGCCAATGCCGGCACCACCCTTAAGGCCGTGTCGAACTCCAAGAGCCCTTCGTACAGCTGGTCCACGACCCACATGGTCTCGAGGTCGGTCGCCTTGGCAGGATCCAAGGAGCGGATGCCGTCCGATGCATTGTAGGTGAACACGTCACGTCCCGCTTCATTGCGGGGAGCGCAACCGAGGGTGCAGCCGATGCCGAGTACCACACCGATTGCCCATTGGACCCACCGTCCCCGTTCCGCGCCATTCATGCCGAAAAATTAAACTTCCATGGGTCAGCCCGGTTCTACTTTCGCCGCGCAATGTTCCGTTCCTTTTCCACGGCCCTTCTGGCCTTGCTCCCCCTGATTGGACTCCCTGTCCTGTTGCATGCCCAGAATGCCACGTTGAGCGGGCGCATTTTGGATGCGGAAACGGGCGAATACATCCTGGGGGCCACGGTGATTGCCACTGGCCAGAGCATCGGAACGGCGTCCAACACCTACGGATTTTACAGCCTCACGCTGCCTGCGGGCGAACACACCCTCAACTGGTCCTTCATCGGTTATGAGACGGTCACCCGCACCCTCCAGCTGGATGCCGACCAGGCCCTCGACATCGAATTGGCCCCCAATGTGATCGCGGTCGGCGCGGCAGAAGTAGAGGCCGAACGCTCCGCCAACACCGAGAGCACGGATTTGGGGAAGGCCAAAGTTGGGGTGGAGACCATCAAGAGTTTGCCCGCCTTGCTCGGAGAGGTCGATGTCCTCAAGGTCATTCAATTCCTGCCCGGCATCCAAAGCGCCGGGGAAGGCAACAGCGGATTCTATGTGCGCGGTGGTGGGCCCGACCAAAACCTGGTTCTCGTGGATGATGCCGTGGTGTACAATGCCTCGCACCTCTTCGGGTTCTTCAGTGTCTTCAACCCCGACGCCGTCAAGGACATCGAAGTGACCAAGGGCACCATGCCTGCCCGATTCGGAGGCCGTGTCTCCTCCGTGCTCGACATTGGATTGAAGGAAGGCAACGCCCGCAATACGGTGGTCAGCGGAGGATTGGGCCTGATCAGTTCTCGCCTCACGGTGGAAGCCCCCCTTGTGGAGGACACGGCGAGCTTCATCATCAGCGGGCGACGCACTTACATTGACGTGTTGGCCAAGCCTTTCGTCAACCCAGAAAGTGCTTTTGCCGGCTCGGGCTACTATTTCTACGATTTGAACGCCAAGGTGAACTGGCGGGCTTCGCGGAAGAACCAATTCTACTTGAGCAGCTATTTCGGCCGGGATGTGTTCAACTTCCGGTCCAATGCCGCCGATTTCTCGAGCCGGATTCCCTGGGGCAATGCCACTGTGACGGGCCGCTGGAACCACGTCATCAGCGACAAGGCCTTCCTCAGCACCACGGCCACCTACAGCGACTATGAATTCGCCTTCGAGTCCCAACAGGACAGCCTTGTTTTTGGATTCCGCAGTGGCATTGACGACCGCGGCCTGAAGTCGCGCCTCACCCTCTACCCCAACACCCGCCATACCCTTCGAGCGGGAGTGGAATACACGTTCCACACCTTTTTGCCGACCGAGTTTTATGCGAGCAGCAATGGGGTGGACTTCGACCTTGGAGAAGCCGTCCGGACCAAGAGCCACGAGATCGGGGTCTACTTCGAAGACGAGTTCGATGTCACCGAAAAGCTCCGCATCAACGCTGGACTGCGACACAGCACCTTCATTCAAACCGGTCCCTTCACCCGGTATGTGCCCCCCGCTGACGACGACCCGCTGAGCGCCACCTCTGCGCCAGAGGAAATCCGTTACGCCCCTGGAGACATCGTGGCCCAGTACAGCGGTTTTGAACCGCGCTTCTCCCTGCGTTGGACCACTGGCCCCAGAAGCTCTATCAAGGCGGGCGTCGGGCGAAACCTCCAATACATCCACCTCGCGTCGCTGTCCCCGACGTCTCTGCCTGGTGACATTTGGTTGCCCAGCTCGGACCTCGTCCGTCCGCAAGACGGCACGCAGGTCTCCGCTGGATGGTTCCGCGATTTCGGGGCGGAACGCAACGTCGAATTTTCCCTGGAAGCCTACCACAAATGGCTCAACAACCTTGTGGCCTACCGCGAAGGCACCAGTCCACAAGACAACATCGGCGACAACGTCGACAACAACCTCGTGTTTGGAACGGGAACCAGCTACGGCGCTGAGCTTTTTCTGAAGCGCAAGCGCGGAGAATGGACCGGTTGGCTGGGGTATACCTGGAGCAAGACCGACCGTCAATTTGACGCGCTGAACGGCGGCGTCCCTTTTGCAGCCCGCTATGACCGTCGGCACGATTTGAGCATCGTGCTCGAATGGACGCTCAACGAGCGCTGGAAGTTCGGAGGCACCTTCATTTACGGTACAGGAAATGCCATCACGGTTCCGGTGCAGCGGTACTTCGTAGATGGCAACCTGCTCGATGTGTACGGTCCCCGAAACGGATTCCGAATGCCGGCCTACCACCGCGCGGACTTTGGCGCGACGCACAACCCACGTGTGAAGCCGGGCAAAAAGCGCCGCGGCCAATGGGTTTTCTCGGTCTACAACCTGTACAACCGACAGAACCCCTACTTCATCTATTTCGGCAATGAAGGGGACATCTCCGAAGGCACCTTGGACATCCAAGCGTACCAAGTGAGCCTCTTCCCGATCTTGCCTTCGGTCACCTGGAACTTCAAGTTCTAACTTCGCCGGCATGGGCGCACTCGCGGCACTGAATCCTTACTTCTGGAAGTACCGCGGGCGCCTGTTTCTCGGCTTTGTGTTCGTGTTCTTGACCAATGCGTTCGCTGTGTTCGCCCCTGTGGTCATCGGTGAAGGGGTCAATGCGTTGCAAGAAGCCTACACCGCGTTTCTCCTGCCCCTTTCCCAAGGCGTGCCGCCGAGTGAAGTGTTTCGGGATGCGATGCTCTCCCTGCCGCCGACGCTGGCCGCCATGGCCGGTTGGTTGTCCATGGACCTTTCTTCCTTGCAGGCTGTCTCGAGCCGCACCGACGTGGTCCGCACCGTGGGGGTCATGGCGGGCTTGCAGGCAGCACTCTACATGGGGGCGTATTTCTTCAAGGGGGTGTTCTCCTTCATGACGCGGCAGACCATCATCGTGATGAGCCGCTTCATCGAATACGACCTCAAAGCGGCGATTTACGACCAATACCAGCGCCTGCCCCTGGCCTTTTACAAGGTGAACGCCACCGGCGACCTGATGAACCGGATCTCGGAGGACGTCTCCAAAGTGCGCATGTACCTCGGCCCTGCGGTGATGTACGGCCTCACCTTGGTGACCATGATGGTCCTCACCATTGGTGTGATGGTCAGGATTGACCCGGTCTTGACGCTGTGGTCCTTGGCCCCGCTTCCCTTCATGAGCGTGGCGGTGTACTTCGTGAGCGCCCGCATCCACCAAAAAAGTGACGCGGTACAGACCCAGCAAAGCCTGTTGAGCGCGATGGTCCAGCAGGCCTATGCTGGCATTCGGGTGCTGGTGGCCCACCGAAGGGAAGCCCGCGCAGAAGCCCGATTTGCTGCCGAAGCCGACCTCTACAAAGCCAAGACCCTCGACCTCGTCAAGGTCGATGCCCTGTTCATGCCCATCATCGTGATGCTGGTGGGGTTGAGCACCATTTTGACCATTTACGTCGGCGGTCTGCGGGTCTTCTCCGGCGACCTTGAGCTGGGCCACATTTTCCAGTTCGTGTTTTACGTCAACCTGTTGACCTGGCCGTTCGCCTCCATCGGGTGGGTGACTTCCTTGGTTCAAAAGGCCTCCGCCAGCCAGGCGCGAATCAATGCCTTCCTCGAAGTCGTGCCCGACATCACCAGTCCGGAAGCGCCGATTTCGGCGGAGACCATCCGAGGCCGTCTGACCTTTCGGAACGTGGGCCTCACCTATCCGGATTCTGGGATCCGCGCCCTGGACGACGTCAACTTTGACCTGCATCCCGGCCAGACCCTTGCCGTCATCGGGCGCACCGGCAGCGGAAAAAGCACCCTCGCCCAAATGGTGGCGCGGCTCTATGATCCGACCGACGGCACCGTCGAACTCGACGGACAGCCTCTCACTTCATACGACCTCGGCACCCTGCGTGCCGGCATCGGCTATGTCCCCCAAGACGTGTTCCTCTTTTCGGACAGCATCCGTGGCAACATCGCATTTGGCGTGGACCACGCCGAGATGGCGGACGTGGAACAAGCCGCGCGCGATGCGGATGTCCACGACAACATCGTCGGTTTTACAGAGGGCTATGACACGCTGTTGGGTGAACGCGGCGTCAACCTCAGCGGCGGCCAGAAGCAGCGCATTTCCATTGCGCGCGCCATTCTGCGGCGCCCGCGCATTCTCATTTTCGACGATTGTCTGAGTGCAGTGGACACCGAGACGGAGGCCACGATTCTCAGCAACCTCAGTCGCATCATGGAGGGGCGCACCTCGATCCTGGTCTCCCACCGGGTGTCCACGGTCCGGTCTGCAGACCTCATCCTGGTGCTCGACCAAGGGCGCATTGTGGAACGGGGAACCCACGAGGAATTGCTCGCTTTGGATGGGGAATACGCTGAACTCCAGCGGAACCAGCAGCGCGCAGACGGCGATTGAGAAGCCTGCCGCTCAGCAGGTCACCCCGAGCAAGCCCAGCATGAGGAGGAGGTCGGCCACCCCGACGTGCTGGTCGAAGTTGAGGTCGGCCTCGAAGAATCCAGAGCTGCCGTACAGGTTCAAGAATTCCAGCAAATCCTGGATGGTGACCACATTGTCGCCATTGAGGTCGCCGGGACACCCACCGTCGAGTTGCTCCAGACCCAAGATGTAGCCGTTGCAATCGTTGTCCACCCCCATCAAGGTCGGCGCTGCCCCCGGGTAGATGGTGGCGTCCAAATCATTGCAATCCTGTCCCGCTTCGAATTGCGCGCCCGGAGGCGGAATGCACGCTTCGTATTGGGTGGGACCTGGAACGCCATCCGCATCGAGGTCGAGGAAAAAGGGGATGGACAATCCATCTTCATCGATGGCGGCGTCACAATCGTTGTCGATGCCATCACAGGGGTCGGGAAGGCCGGGGCGGACGTTCTGATTGGCGTCGTTGCAGTCCCCGCCCACGTGCGCATATCCTGGGCCGGGGCAACATCCGGCCACCGCTCCATCGAAGACGCCGTAACCGTCGCCATCTGCATCCGGGTAATGCAGGGCATCCGCGGTGACATCCACATAAAACCGGGCTGCGTGGATGGCCCCTTCCGCCGTGGCCCGAAGGGTGAAATTCCCCATGCCATCCCAATCGAAGCCCGTGAAATGCACTTCGAATTCTCCAGGCCCCGGCAACACGCTCTCCGACATCCAACCCACACCGTCCGGCAGGGACAAGGTGACAGGCCCTTCAATGCAATCTTGCACGGTCAACCGCAGCCGCAATGTGTCGGACGGACAGACCGATGAAAATTCAGGCCAACCGGTCACCAACTGTGTCCGAATCAAGAACAGACCTGCAGATTGATCCGACACAGCAATGGTGCCGGAATCAAAGAAGGGATAGTTGCTCCAGCTTCCTGCAAAACCCGAACCATCCAGACCAGGCTGGGTGTCAAAATGCGCGGTCGCCACCAGCATCGAGTCGGCTTCCGGCGCGAACCGAAACAGGCGGTATCCATCGTGGTAGTTGCTCTGGTGCACCCAGGGCCCACGGACGTACAAATTGTGATCCGTCCCATGGGTTCCCAGGGATTCAGAAGACACCCAAACCGGGGCATCCAAATCCGACACATCGAACACGTAGGTGGTGGTTTCCGCGACCAATTCTTGCCCCTCATCGCCCTCGTCTCCCAGGAGAAAGTGCGACTGGTCCTCGCTGAGCCAT
>CBFHWV010000003.1:0-659 GCA_965659565.1 uncultured Flavobacteriales bacterium | reverse complement strand
CCCGAATACGTGACCACTTGGGCGTCGTGCACGTAAGATTCACTCCAGCTTCCGACCAGTTCAGGCGCACCGGCTTGGCCAAAGTCATAAATCAGCAATCCTTCGATGGCACTGGGTCCGCACACGTAGACCATGGAGTCCGACTCCAGCACCGCCACGTTGTGCGCTTTGGAAAACCCGGAGAGCAAGGTGTCCGTGCTGAAGGTGACTGGGGCAGCGATGACCGTGTGGTCGCGCAGACGGGTCAAATCAAACACCTGAAGTTTCGATTGCTGCGCCTCACTGACCACCACCATGTGATGTCCCACCACCTTGACGTCCCGCCACAGGCTGTTGGCCAGACCAGTTCCGGGCAATTCGCCCACAATGCGCGGCATCGACGGATCGGTCACCTCGATGAACCAGGTGCCATCTCGCTTCCCGAAGAGGACATATTCCCGTCCATCCGTGTCATCGGTCCACCCCCACAAGTCGTTGGCATTCAAGCCCCCCATGTCGGCATTGGGCACATGTGCCAGCAATTCCACAGAGGCGCAAGGCCATTGTCCTTGAATCAAGCCTCCAATGCATTTGCCCTGCGCGTTGACCGCAATGGTCGCGGCGAACGTGAGCCACAGAAGCCACCAACGAAAGGGAAAGGACAAAAGGCGAGACATGAC
>CBFHWV010000002.1:53786-71908 GCA_965659565.1 uncultured Flavobacteriales bacterium | reverse complement strand
GCCAGCCAAGCGCTGCACTTCCGTTCCGAACCGGGTCTGTCGAATCAACAATCCGACAGGTTGGATGCCTTCCGCCTCGCGGTGCCGCCACAGGAGGGGGATGTCGAGCAATCGGCGAGGATGCAGGACGCTGTCCGGTTCCTCAGCGAGAGGGCGTGAGTGATTATCCAATATGGACGGCCATCAAATTTGTTCAGTCTAATTATAGCGTGGTCCTGCAGGACGTTGGTCTACTTTGTTGATTCAAACTTCTCTTGTCATGCGTCTGGCTTGTCTCTTCCTTGCCCTCAGTTTTTCTGCCGGCTCTTTCGCCAACAGTCCAGTGCTGGCCCTGACTCCGGTGGAGCCGCCGGTTCCGGTGGATTGTTCCTCCATCATGGAATTCCTCGACGACGAGGTCATGGCGCTGAGCCACACGGCGTCGTTCGGCGAGACGTGCGTGACCATCGAAACGCTGGTGCACTTCGGGTCGGATGGGTTGGCCGAGGAGCTGGATGCCGATGGCAATGTGCTGGGATCTTTCGCGTACACCGTGACGGAAGTCGATGGACAATGCGCCTTGGCTTCGACGGTGTCGGACTGCGAAGTGCAATTGCTTTCCTTCAACGGCGATGAATCGGCGATGATCATGTCGCTTCATGGTGCCGAGGCCACGCTGACCCCGACCGTGTGCCCCTTTGCGCCCGAACTGGGTGACGTATCTGTGACCGCTGTTCCTACAGCCCTCACCCATGCGGATGGAGCGCTGTCCGTGCAGGTCACCGGCGGCACGCCCATCTCCATCGAGTTGACTGGCATCAATGGAAGCCAAAATGCCTCTTTCCCTCTGCCGGGCGATGTGGACGGGGTGCTCGCCGGCTACTACAATGTGACCGCCCTGGACGTGGACGACTGCGAGAGCGATGCCGTCACCGTGATGGTACCCTACGCCCTCTGCTGCGATTGCGGTGTGAGCGACACCGACTCCGACGGCATCTGCGATGACGCGGACAACTGCACCGACAAGTTGGCCGCCAATTACGCCGACCCGGCCAACACCCCCTGCATCACGGATTGACCCTTGTTGTGGATTGTCGGAAAACCGATGCTCTACACCGCTTGAGGCAGACCGTACCTTCGCGGCATGCTCGCGTTGCGTGGAATCGAGAAATCTTATCCGCTGGCCGGAGGGTCGTTGCCCGTTTTGAAGGGAATCGATCTCAACATCGAGCAGGGCGAGATGGTGGCGATCATGGGGTCGTCGGGCTCGGGCAAGTCGACCTTGTTGAATGTCCTGGGGCTGCTCGATGGGTTTGACGCTGGGGGGTACGACCTCGACGGGGTGGACATGGCGGGGCTTTCGGAGAAGCAGGCGGCCCGGTACCGCAGCCAGTTTTTGGGCTTTGTCTTCCAGTCGTTCAATCTGATCTCGTTCAAGACGGCGCTGGAGAATGTGGCGTTGCCGCTCTTTTATCAAAAGGTGCCGCGCCGCGAGCGACAGAAGCGGGCGTTGGAGATGTTGGGCAAAATGGGCATGGGTGACCGTGCCGACCACTTGCCGTCGGAGCTGTCCGGCGGGCAGAAGCAGCGCGTGGCCATTGCCCGGGCGCTGATCACCGCGCCGCGGGTGATCCTGGCCGACGAGCCAACCGGGGCGCTCGACAGCACGACGTCCCATGAAGTGATGGAGGTCTTGCGCGAGGTCAATGCGTCGGGAATCACGGTCATCATCGTGACACACGAGGCGGACATCGCGGCCAAATGCGACCGCACGATTCGATTGCGGGACGGGGTCATCATCGAAGATGGCCGCAGTGGTGAAGTTGTCGAACCCACGGCCAATGGCGCCGGTTCTATGGATTGATGTTCAACCGCGAGACCTGGATCGAGATTGCCCACACGGTGACCGCCAACCCCTTGCGGACGGCGTTGACCGGGCTGTCCGTTGGGCTCGGCATCTTCATTCTGGTGGTGATGCAGGGGCTCGGCTTCGGATTGCAGAACGGGGTGGAGCAGGACTTTGGCGATGAGGCGCGGAACACCATTTGGGTGCGAACCGGCACCACGACCTTGGCCCACCGCGGTCGCCAGCCCAACCGATATATCGAGTTGCGCAACGAAGACGAAACGCGCGTGACCGAGCAGGTGGTGGAGACCCCCGCCGTGTCCGGTCGCCTCAGCATGTGGGGCTCGACCGTTCAGTACAAGGGCGAGCAAGGCAACTACCCCGTCGTGGGTGTGGAGCCCGATTTCGATGAGCTCGACCTCATTCCCCTCACCGGAGGGCGCTGGCTCCATGCGGATGACCTCGCCTCGGAAGCCAAGGTCTGCGTGGTGGGGGAGAATGTGATCAACGAACTCTTCAAGCGAAAGTCCCCCATCGGCGAGTACATCGTGCTTCGCGGCATCACCTTTCGTGTGGTCGGCCAATTCACCAAGAATGGCCGGTGGGGCAACAGCATGGTCTACATCCCGATGACCACCATGCAGCGCTTGTTTCAGGGCAATGACGTCATCGGCTCCATGGTCTTGTCCACGGGCGACCGGGATTTGGTGGGGTCCACCGCAATGGTGGAGGCCATCGACGGCGACCTGCGGCTGCGGCATGCTGTGCACCCCGAGGACCAGCGGGCGGTGCGCGTGCGCGACAACCAAGAGGAGTTCGCCATGTTCGAGCGGATTTTCCGCGGCATCGAGCTGTTCATCTGGGTGATTGGCGGATTTACGCTGCTGGCCGGCGCCATTGGGGTGGCCAACATCATGGCGATCGTGGTCAAGGAGCGCACGGTCGAAATCGGGGTGCGCAAGGCCCTCGGGGCCACTTCTGGCAGCATTTTGTCGTTGATTGTCATCGAGGCGATTGCCCTCACGTTGATTTCGGGTGCGCTTGGATTGATCGCTGGGGTGGCGACGCTGAATGCGGTGGCGCCTTACGCCGAGCACGATTATTTCTCGAATCCGGAAGTCAACCTGCGGGTGACCCTCGTCGCCTTGGTGGTGTTGGTGGTGGCCGGCGCGATTTCCGGGTTGGTGCCCGCCTTGCGCGCGGTGCGCATTCGTCCCATTGAAGCCCTGCGCTACGAATGATGGGACTCGACCGGGACCGGCTGATCGAACTCGTGCAAGTGGTGGTGCGCAATCCCCTGCGCGCCTTCCTGTCTGCGCTCGGCGTGGGGTGGGGCCTCTTCATGATCATCATCACCGTGGGGGCCGCGCGCGGGTTGGAAAATGGGGTGAAGGCGGACATGGGCAGCGATGTGGCCAACAGCATGTTTGCGTGGACGATGAGCACGAGCATCCCCTACAAGGGATACCAGCGGGGGCGATGGTTGCAGCTCGATTTGGACGATGTGGCTTGGCTCGAAGCCAACACCCAGCACCTCGACCTGGTCTGTCCCGAAATTCAGCTCGGCGGTTGGCAGGGCACCAACAACGTGATCCGCGGCAAGCAGAGCGGGGCCTTTGATGTGCACGGCGCCATCGCGCGGTACCAGGAGGTCAAGCCGATGAACATCACCAGTGGCCGCTTCCTGAACCAGGCCGACCTCGATGGGGAGCGCAAGGTGTGCGTCATCGGGAGCCGGGTGCAGGACATCCTGTTTGAGTTCGGGGAGGAGCCCATCGGAGAGGCCATTCAGATTCAAGGGGTGCTCTTTCGCGTGGTCGGCGTTTACACGCCCAAGGGCAATGACGAGGACGCCCAAAACGAGGCGGAGAGCATTTACATCCCCTACTCGACGTATGGCAAGGCGTTCAATTCCGGGGACCGCGTGGGGTGGTTGTCCATGTTGATCCGAGATGACGTGGACGCGACCGAGGCCGAGGAGGCCACCAAGCAATTGCTCAAGGTCCGGCTCAATGTGCACCCCGACGATCCCCGCGCCATCGGCGGTTGGTCCATGGCCGATGAGTTCCAAAAGGCGGAAATGCTGTTTTCCGGCATGCGCCTCATTTCCCTGCTCTTCGGCTCCTTGGCGCTGCTCGCCGGGGTGATCGGCATCACCAACATCATGCTGATCTCCATCAAGGAGCGGACCAAGGAACTCGGCATCCGCCGGAGTCTGGGCGCAACGCCCATCCGAATCCTGCGCCAGATCATTGGCGAGACCTTGTTTTTGACGTTGCTCGCCGGGTTGGTGGGCCTCGTGCTGGGCGTGGCCCTGCTCGAAGCCGTCGACGGCTACCTCGAATCGGGCGGCGACGCGGGCGTGTTCCGACACCCCTCCATTGATTTTGGCACTGTCCTGACCGTGTTGCTCATCCTCTTGGGGATGGCCATCTTCGCGGGCGTCTTGCCCGCCATGCGGGCCCTGGCCATCAAGCCGGTGGAAGCCTTGCGGGCGGAGGGATGATTGAAATTGAACCATGAAGAAAGGCCGCATCACGCTCCTCCTCGTCTTTGTCCTGCTGGTCCTCGCCGGAGCAGCGTACACCTTGCGCGACTTGTACCAAAAGGAACAAGCGCCAGAGGCCCGATTCGGACTGTCCACCCCAATGGTGGCGGACATCGTCAAGAAGTCGGTGAGCTCGGGCACCATTGGGCCCCGCAAGGAGATCCTCATCAAGCCGCAAATCAGCGGCATTGTGGACGAGCTGTATGTGGAAGCGGGCGACACCGTGACCGCCGGCACGGTCCTCGCCAAGGTGCGCGTGGTGCCGGACATGGCGGCGTTGGCCGCGGCACAGAGCCGGGTGGAGCGGAGCCGCATTTCGCTGGAAAACGCCCGCCTCGACTTTGAGCGCCAGAAGTCCCTGTTGGCATCGGGTGTGGTGTCGCAACAGGATTTCCAGCAAACCGAGACGTCCTACTTGCAGGCGCAGGAGGAGATGCTCGCTTCCGAAGACAACCTGCGCATTGTCAAGGAGGGCGCAGCCAGCCGGGCCGGAGAGGCGTCCAACACGATGATCGCCAGCACGGTCGACGGGATGGTGCTGGACGTGCCGGTCGAAGTGGGCAACCAGGTCATCCAGGCCAACACCTTCAACGAGGGCACCACCATGGCCAGCGTGGCCGACATGCGGGACCTGATTTTCCGCGGCCAGATTGACGAGAGCGAAATCGAAAACCTGCGGGTGGGCATCCCCCTGATCCTGTCGATCGGGGCGATGCCGGGCCGGACGTTTGACGCCACCTTGGAGTACATCTCTCCCAAAGGGGTGCCGGAAAACGGCGCGGTCCAGTTCGAGATTCGGGCGGCGGTGCAGTTGTCGGAGGGCGACTTCATCCGCGCCGGATTCAGTGCCAACGCCGACGTGGTCCTCGACAAGCGGGAGCAGGTCCTCGCCCTCAACGAGGCCCTCGTGCAGTACGAGGGCCCCACGCCTTTTGTGGAGGTGCAAGTCGCGCCGCAGCAATTTGAGCGCCGCGATGTGGAGCTTGGCCTGTCCGACGGCCTGACCGTGGAGGTGCTCTCCGGCGTTACGCTGGAGGACTCCATCAAACGCTGGAACCAGCCCATTTTTGACTGATGGCGCTGATTGAGGAAATGGACCGGTCGGGCAACTGGCTGTTCCGCTGGCGGAGCTTCCTGCCACTGCTGCTGTTCTTTGGAGCCGTTCCCGTGGTCTTGCTCGGTGACGTTCACTGGGTGGACATGTCCCCAGCGCTCGATGCCACATGGGTCTGGCCGTTGGTTTGCCTGTCTGTGGGCATGGCCGGGCAGAAAGTCCGGGCGTTGTGCGTGGGCTACACCCCCCGCGGAACGTCGGGCCGCAACACCAAGGAAGGCCAGGTCGCCGAGTCGTTGAACACGCTGGGGATGTACAGTGTCTGCCGCCATCCGCTCTACTTGGGCAACCTGTTGATGTGGCTCGGCATCGTCATGTACATGGGACACCTGTGGTTCACCGTCGCGTTCTTGTTGGTCTACGCCTTGTACTACGAGCGGATCATGTTTGCCGAGGAGCAATTCCTGCGCGGCAAATTCGGCCAGGCCTACCTCGACTGGTCCTCGGGCGTGCCGGCGTTTTGGCCCGCCCTGCGCCGTTGGAAGGGGCCAGAAGTGTCGTTTTCTCTGAGAAACGTCCTCAAGCGGGAGTACAACGGGTTTTTTGCGCTCTTCCTGAGCTTCGCTTGGGTCGATGGCCTCCACGCCGTCCGGGAGTACGGATGGGACGGGGTGCGGCTTCAGCCGTTCTGGCTGGCTTTGCTCGCCTTCGCGTTTGCGGTGTTCCTCATCCTGCGCACGCTCAAGAAGACCACCAAGGTCCTCGACGTCGCCGGCCGCGAATACGTCTGAGGCGCGTTCAGTTCAGGTGACCTTGGCGCGGCGGGCAACGCGGCGCAGGATTCCGGGGGCCAATCGCGACAGCCAGTAGCCCAACACTTCTTTTTTGCCTGGCGTAACGAGCGCGCGGTTGCGGTCGATGCCGCGCAGGATGGCGCGGGCGCAGCGTTTGGCGCTGATCCCGTTGTCCGTGGCCTCGTCCATGGTGCCCTGGGCCGACCCGTCTGCCGTCAGGGCATTGCGCGAAATGTCCGTGCGGACGAAGCCGGGGGCGACCATCGTGACCCGGATGCCGTCGCCGTGGTGTTCGGCCCGCAACGCTTCGAACCACCCGTGCAGCGCGTGCTTGGCACCGGCATAGCCGGACCGCATGGGGGCAGAAAACAGGCCCATGAGGCTGGTCACCACCGCAAAGTGGCCGCCACCGACTGCGATCATGTGCGGCAGAAGTGCACGGGTAAAGGCCAGCGTGCCGAAATAGTTGACCTCCATCATCGTTCGGTCCACGTCGGCGTCGGTCTCCACGAGCCGGCTGCGTTGGCTGATGCCGCCACAATGCACCACCACATCGATGCCGCCAGCTTGTTCCCAGATGGCGGCCACCAACTCCGGCAGGGATTCTGGCGCCGCAAGGTCAAACCGGGCGAGCAAGGCATCTTCCGCCTGCAGTTCAGAACGCAGGTGGTCGAGAACGGCAGCCCGGCGGGCAGACAGAATGAGCCGATCTCCCCGTTGGTGACAGGCGTGCGCCACGGCCATGCCGATGCCCGAAGAAGCACCGGTGATCCAGACCGTTCGGCGGGTCCTCACGCGTCGATGTTGGCGTACTTGGCGTTGGCCTCGATGAATTCGCGGCGGGGCGGCACGTCGTCTCCCATGAGCATCGAGAAGATGTTGTCGCTCTCGGCGGCATTCTCAATCGTCACCTGGCGCAACGTCCGGTTTTCCGGGTTCATGGTGGTGTCCCACAATTGCTCGGCGTTCATTTCACCGAGACCCTTGTAGCGCTGGACCCCCACGGCGGCGTCGCTCTTGCCGCGGTATTCGGCAATGAGGCGGTCCCGTTGGTCGTCGTCCCAGGCATAGCCCTGCTTGGAGCCGCGCTTCACGAGGTAGAGCGGTGGGGTGGCGATGTAGACGTACCCATTCTCAATGAGCTCCTTCATGTGGCGGAAGAAGAACGTGAGGATGAGCGTCTCAATGTGGCTTCCGTCGACGTCCGCGTCACACATGATGACCACCTTGTGGTAACGGAGCTTGGACATGTTGAGCGCCCGCTCGTCCTCCTCGGTGCCCACGGTGACGCCCAGCGCGGTGTAGATGTTCTTGATTTCCTCGTTCTCGAAGATCTTGTGGTGCATCGCCTTCTCGACGTTCAGGATCTTACCACGGAGGGGAAGAATGGCCTGGAACAGCCGGTCCCGGCCTTGCTTGGCGGTTCCTCCAGCGGAGTCACCCTCAACCAGGAAGACCTCGCACATGGCAGGGTCCTTTTCGGAACAGTCCGCCAGCTTGCCGGGGAGGCCGGAGCCGCCCATGACGGTCTTGCGCTGGACCATTTCCCGGGCCTTGCGTGCGGCGTGCCGCGCTTGGGCGGCCAGGATGACCTTCTGGACGATGGTCTTGGCGTCGTTGGGATTCTCTTCGAGGTAGTCCCGGAGCATCGTGCTCACGGCTTGGGACACGGGTGCGGTGACCTCCTTGTTGCCCAGCTTGGTTTTGGTCTGTCCTTCGAACTGGGGCTCCATGACCTTGACGCTGACAATGGCGGTCAGGCCTTCCCGGAAGTCGTCCCCGCTGATGTCAAACTTGAGCTTGTCGAGCATGCCGGATTCTTCGGCGTACTTCTTCAGCGTGTTGGTCAGACCCCGACGGAAGCCGCTCAGGTGCGTGCCGCCCTCGTGGGTGTTGATGTTGTTGACGTAGCTGTGCAGGCTCTCGTTGAAAGAGGTGTTGTACACCATGGCCACCTCGACGGGGATGTCGTTGACCTCGCCTTCGACGTGGATGACCTCCTGAATGAGCTGCTCCCGGTTCTGGTCGATGTACGTGCAGAATTCCCGGAGTCCGGTCTCGCTGTGGAAACGCTCTTGGATGTGGTTTCCTTCCTCGTCGGTGTGCCGCTCATCGGTGAGGGTGAGGGTGATGCCCTTGTTGAGAAAGCTCAGCTCCCGCAGGCGGCGCGCGAGGGTGTCGTAGTTGTACTCGAGGGTGTCGTTGAAGATCTGAGGGTCCGGCTGGAAGGTCACCGACGTTCCGGTGCGTTCGGTCGTTCCGATCTCCCGGGTGGGGTAATCGGCCTTGCCTCGGCTGTATTCCTGTTCCCAGATTTTGCCTTCCCGGTGCACCTCTGCGCGGAGGCTGACCGACAGCGCATTCACGCAGCTGACACCCACACCGTGGAGACCGCCAGAGACCTTGTAGCTGTCCTTGTCAAATTTTCCACCGGCACCAATCTTGGTCATGACGACTTCGAGGGCACTGACGCCTTCCTTGGAGTGGATGGCGACCGGAATGCCCCGCCCGTTGTCATGGACCGTGATGCCATTGGAGGCGGTGATGGCCACGTCAATGGTATTGCAATGGCCGGCGAGCGCCTCGTCAATGGAGTTGTCGACCACCTCGTAGACGAGGTGGTGCAATCCCCGAACACCGACATCTCCGATGTACATCGATGGACGCTTGCGGACGTGCTCCATGCCTTCGAGGGCCTGGATGCTGTCCGCGCCGTAATTGTGCTTCTTCTCTTCGCTCATACTCCGCGCTTTTGGGCGTCCCACGAAGATAGCCGATCGCCCCGCCACTACAGGGGATTCAGGCCGTTTGAACGCCCCTTGTTTTCCACAGATTTGCGGCGGTTGCCCACCGTTTTGTGAACGGCGAATCAGAAGCGGTATCCCGCCCACATCATGACCCGCATTTTCTGGGCGCCAAAGCCGTTGAAGATGTCGGTTCTGCCCAGGGGGCCGAGGGCATCCAATCCCAATGCCAGTCGGCCATTGTAGCGGTATTCAACACCCAACTCCAAGGCGGTGTATGCCGGGAGCTTGCGCGCGTACACGGTCTCACTGCCGCCGAAGGCCGCACCCACGTCTTCTGATGCGGTCTGCGACCCGGCCCCTTCGCCGGAGCCAACGGCGGCAAACGGGACACGTGAGGGCGCAAAACGGGCGCCGACCACGTCCACCCCGAAGTCGACAAACAGGAGTTCTTCAAGGTTCCACCGTCCCGACGCGGAGATGCGGGTGCGGGGTTGGTACCACGCATGGGGTTGATCCCCCGTTCCGTATGTGTTGAATTCAGCCCGGGCGCTGAGCTCCAGGGCGCCTTGGCCGCGCCACGTGGCTTCGCCGATGACGCTGGCCACAGTCAGGGTGTCGTAGGCGAGGCTGAAGCGTTGGCCGGCGCTGTCCAGGCCGGCTTCATTGACCCAGTATCCGAAGTCCCGGTAAGTCGTCGTGCGCGCTTGGGCATTGAAGGCCAAGTCTCGGGTGAATTTGCCACGCAGCCCGCCGTAGAGCTCGAGCGCGCGGTTGGTGTGCTGCAATGCACCGCGCAGCGCGTCGTTGTCGGCATGGTAGCCGGCCTCGAACCAGGGGTTCTGGTCGATCAGGTCGTGCAAGGCATTGCGCTGCATGCCGCCATCCACGCCGCCATATGGGACGAAAACGTCGTCCAACAACCGGAAGCGCACTTCCGCCGTGGGGTAGAAATGGAAGGCCTGCCGCCCGCGGGCATCCACCCACAATCCAGCTCCAACGCGAACCTTGTATGCCCCACGTTCTTTGGTCACACTGGGCGTGGCGCCGATGAGGGCAGAGGAGCGGTTCACGGCGGACCGCGTTGAATCGCCGATTCCGGAAATGGCCGTGCCGATCAAATGGCTTTCCACATCCAGCTCGTACAGGGCGCCTTCGTTCCAGCTGTGAAACGTTCCCCGAATCGAAAGCAGGTTTTCACGCTGGTTTGGAGGCAGGATTTCGGGCACGAGAACATTGCCTGGAAGGGGAGACGTGCCCGGCATCAACCGGCTGGCATGAAGCCGCAGGTCGCGGTGCACTTTGGTGCTGTCCCGCAGGTGGTTTTGCAATCGCGCGGAAACGTGCGCTGTGGTGTAGGACTGGCGGTCCACAGGGGCGGAAAACAGGCCGTCCGCAGCGCGCCCAAGGTCGAGCCCGTAAAGGCCCCAAGCCTTCCGGTCGAGGCCGGCATCCAGTGTGAGGCTGCTTTTGTCGATGAAGCGTCTCCAGTGCGCGCCGAGGGCGTTGTGGGACCAGCCTTCATCGAGCCCCAGGCTGTCCGGTGCTCCGGTGGATCCTGCAGAACTGCGGTGCAGCAGGTGGACCCCCCAAGCGCCGTTTCGACTCTGGGTTTCGCCCAAGTGAATGTCGGCCAAGGGAGAGGTGTACATGCCGAACCCGACTTTGGCATATCCCGCATAGAGGCGAGGCAAGGGGGCATCCATGCGCACCGCCAACGGGGGGAGCGATTCGGTCTCAGTCATCGGAGACATGGCCTTGGCCACTGGCGCGTATTGGATGGTGGGTTTGTCCATCCCGAGGTCCACCCGCTGTGGGTTGGCCATGGGTTTGGTCACCTCGCGGATTTCGAGTTCGCGGTCACCCACAAAGGTCACTTGGAGGCTGTCCTGGCCAAAAGAGAGGGCTGGAATCAGGGCCAATCCCGCCAGGGGTGCCCATGCGGCGAATCTGGAGAGGGGGTGCAGGCAAATCATTCTTCCGTGGATTGAGGTTGGATGGGCGATTCCGTGCTGAGCGAGTCCAGTTCGGGCATCGGAGGGGGATTTTCCAATTGAACCAGGCGATCGAGGAAGTCCAGACACGCGTCCTGCACCCAGGGTTCCGGTACGTTGGCCTGCAGTTGCTCGATGGTGGTTCGGGCTTGGAACAGGTCTTCCTGCGCCAAATACGCCTCCGCCAAGAGCAGGAAGCTCCGGTTGGCCCATTCCGATCCGCCGCCAAAGCGGTTCAGCTGATGGAAGACGGCCACTTGACATCCTGTGGCATCTCCATTGGACAGTTGGATGGCGGCCAGGTGGTGGGCGGCTTCTTCAGCGTGCACTTCGTCATCGACGAGCCACTCGAGGTCGCCCACGGCATCGTTTGGGGTCCGGTCGAGCAAGAGCAGCGCCCGGTTGTACCGCGCTGCGCGCACAATGTCGGCCGGGGTTTCCGGATCAGCGAGGATGGGGTCGACATAGGCGAGTACGGTTTCTCCATCCCCGAGTTCACGGCTGCAGCGCATGATGCCGATGCGGGCTTCCAGCACATGCCGCTTCAGGACGGCAACCTTTTCGAGCTGCTGGTAATGCGCCAAGGCCTGGGACCAATCGCCTTGGTTGTACCGAATGGTGGCGGCGAGAACCAGGGCGGGTTCGTGGTAGTCGCTCAGTGGCGCGGAGACGACCTCCTCCAAGGCGGCGAGGGCGGCCGTTGGGTCGCCCAGGTCAAATTGGCATTGGCCCAAATGGAAGCGGGCTGGCAACACGCGAATGCTCCCCGGGTGTCGCTCCAGGAATTGCGCGAGCTTCGGCACGGCTTGGTCGCATTCCCCGCTGAGCGCCAAGTCCTGCGCCGCCGCATAGGTGCGCTCTGCGATGTCGTCGTTGGAGAGTCCCACCACGGCGGGCAGGTTGTCGAGCTGGCCACCGGCCACCAGGAGCGGCTCGACGATGAGAAAGGCGTCCTTGGTCACCTCGTCGTCGGGGTAGCCGGTGGAAATCTGCTCCCAAAGCGTGAGGGCGTCCTCGTTGCGGTTCTGTTTGACGGCGATGAGGGTCAAGTCCACCAGCGCCTGTTTCGCGTAGGCACTGCCCGGCAACTCCGAGCGGATGCGCTCAAAGGCTTGGCGGGCGGCCTCCATGTGGCCAAGTTCCACTTCAAACTTGCCGATGGCCGTTAAGGCATCGCCCTTGAAGGTGGTCTCGGGGTGGGCATCCAGCAAGGCCGTCATTCCGGCCACGGCGCCCACGGCGTCGCCATCGAGGCCTTTGCAGCGGGCCTGTTGGAAGCGCGCGTATTGCTGCTGGGTGGTCCCGCTTTCGAGCGCTCGGCCATACGCCGTGACTGCGCGGTCGTAGTCTTTGTCGATGTAGAAGCAGTCGCCAATGCGGAGTTGGGCATCGGCTGCATGCGGGGCTTGGTCCCCTGCGGCGTCGACGTATTTGCGGAACCCAACTTGGGCATCGCGGTACTTGCGCTGCCGGAACAAGGCGTATGCGGCCCCGTATTCCCCTTCGTCGTAAAGGCTGGAATTGTAGGCGCCAGGGGCGTTGAGGAAGGCGCGGTAGTGGCTCAAAGCACGGGCGTCGCGGCCGGCGATGATGGCGATTTCACCCTGCCAATACTGGCTCTCAGCGGCCAGCGTGGCATCTTCTGGAAAGGTGCGGCTGCGCGAAAAGAAAGCGTCGGCTTCGTCAGGTTGCCCGGAGCGGAACAGGTCCACACCGTGGTTGAATGCCAGCTTCTGATAGGCCTGCTTTTCTCGCGGGGACTTGCGCTGGATGCGGTCGAGGGCATCGAGGGCCCGTTCGTGGTTCCGCGTCGTCAGGTACACGTCGAGCAAGAACCCATAGGCCTCATCGCGGCGCGGGCTGTCCGGGTATTCCTCGAGGTACTGCTCAAATGCGGCGATGGCATCGTTGAACGGATTGAAATCGGTTTCAAAGGCCAGCTTGGCCTGGTTGAACAGGGCGTCTTCCCGAAGCTCGAGGTCGTGGTCGAGTTCAACGGCTGCGGCAAAGGCCGCCTGGGCTTTGGGTTTCTCGCCGAGTTCGAGGTAGGCCCTTCCGAGGGCATGGGTGGCAAATTGATCGAGGGCGTCTTTGCGGCCGGTGGCGCGCATCAGGGCTGTGATGGCCTTGGCGGGTTCTCCATTGGCCAATCGGCATTGGCCGACGATGTAGCTGAACTCAGCCGTCCGTTGGGGGCTGTCCATCGTGTTCCACGCCGCCTCGAGGTGGGGCGATGCCGATGCACAATCGCCCAAGTGGAAGTAGGCGGTACCGAGCAACCGGTCGAGCTCTTGCCGGTCACTGGCGCGCAAATCGGCATCCGGAACCAACCACGGCGGCACGCGTTCAGTCAGCTCGGCATGGCGCTCCAACTCGTGCAGGATTTGGGCGATGTAGACCGGCACGGCGTTTTGGAAAGCTTCCACGGGCAGCAGCTCTTCAAAGGCGGCCAGGGCCGTGGTCAGCCGGTCTTCCGCGTAGGCAATGTGGGCGAGGTAATACCGCGCCGCCTCGAGGTATTCCGGCCGGGCACTGGGATCGCCCACCACTTTGAGCAAATCGCCTCGGGCGCCTTCGAGGTCCTGCTTTTCAAACCGCGCATGGCCCCGCTTGAAGTGAAACTCGGTCCGCAAAGACTTGCTCAGCCTCCGGGGATTCAAGGCGTCAAAGGCATCCAGCGCCTTGCTCCACTTCTTTCGGCGGTATTGATAGTTGCCGAGCTCCCACTGGAGCTTGGGCACCCAAGTGGATTCCGGGTGGCGCTCGATGAAGCGGTCGATTCTCCAAACGGCATCCTTGTGGTAGAGGTAAATGGCGCACAGTGCCGCATGGTATTCGGCTTCCACCTGCATGAGCCGCGCGCTTTCACCGGCAGGGGTGTCTCCCTTGGAATTGGATGCCGCAAAGGCGTCAAACCCCTCGAGTGCAGCGGCATATTGGGCGTGGGCAAAATGGTCCATCGCCCGGTCGTAGACCTCCCGAGCATGGCGGCTGGTCGGGTCGACAGTGGTTCCGCCGGACAGCAGACTGCCTTGGGAATGGGCGTGCTGTCCCGCGACAAGGACAGCGAACAGGAGCAGGAATAGGTGGCGCGGAGAATGAATCATGGGCAGACGCATGGACAACGTGAAAATCGGCGCCATGCGCACCCGGCCGGGGCCAAACCTTCGGATTTGTTCACGCTGGGCACCTTACAACCCCGCGCGGGGTGGGGCGGCTTTCAGTCTTCGGTCACCTTGAATTCGGTGCGGCGGTTCCGAGCGCGGCCCGCTTCGGTGTCATTGGTGGCCCTCGGACGGCTTTCTCCGTAGCCCCGAGCGGTCAGGTGGTGCGCTGGGACACCCTGTGAAATCAAGTGGTTTCGGACGGCGTCTGCGCGCCGATTGGACAAAGAGAGGTTGTCAGCATCCAAGCCGACATCATCGGTGTGGCCACCGATCTCGACCTTCAAACCCGTGTCGAGCAAATACTCCGCAAAGAGGTCCAGCAGCAGCAGGCTGGACCGGTTGATCAAGGCGGACCCGGAAGCGTAGTAAATGTCCTGGATTTCGAATGAGGCACCGGCTTCTTCCACGGAACGGACGGTCAGGTCGGCGGTGACCAAGGCGGGGTCTTCTTCTTGGCTGTCCACCACGATGCCGGCACTGAACGCCGCCCCATCCGCTTTGGCGACCAGCAGCACGTCTTCACCCACAGAGAGGTCCACGATCGCGGCGTATGCACCATCGTTTCCAAGCTGGATGGCCTCCGCCCTGCGGCTTTGCGCGTAACGCAGCTCGAGTTCCACCGGAGTGGTCTCCATGCCTTCACCGAGGGTCAGCTCTCCTTTGACCACCACGGAGGCGCGCGGCCGGAGGTCTTCCGGCAAGGTCCAAGTCAGGATGTCCAAGCCTTGGGTGCCCGGCCTGCGGCTGGCAAAGTAGGCGGTGCTGCCATCGGCGGAGATGACCAGTCCGTGCTCGTCGCCTTCGGTGTTGAGGGGGGCGCCGAGGTTGACGGGGTCCGACCAGCCGTCCGCCTCGAAAGGAGAGGCAGCGCTGTCCCGTTGGGTCATCCAGATGTCGTACCCTCCGCCGCCGGGCCGTCGGTTGCTGGCGAAATACAAGGTGCGCCCGTCGGGGTGCAGAAAGGGGGCCTTGTCGCTGGCCGGTCCATTCACGGGGGCGGGGAGCAGTCGTGGTGGACCCCAGTTTCCGTCTTCGAGGCGCTCCGAAGCGAGGATGTCGATGGTGGGGTTGCCACCCGCATCTTCCGTGGTGCCGGGGCGCACAGCCGCAAAAAACAGGGTGCGGCCATCGGGACTGATGGCGGGTTGGCTTTCCCAGCCGTCCGGCGTGTTGAGCGCATCGAGCGGTTCAGGGTCACTCCAGAGGTAGACCCGCTCGTCACCGGTGTCGTCGAGCAGCGTGTATCGGGTGGCGTACAGGTCGATGTTTTCGGGGTTGCCGGGCGCTGGCGTCTGGATGGCCAGGTACATGGAACGGTTGTCGATGGAAATGGACGCACCGCCGTAGCCATTCGTTTCGTTGAAGGGCGACGCCAAGGCTTCCCCCGCATCAAAGGGTTGGGAAGGGCCTGTTCGCCGCGCCCAGGAGAACGACTCAAAGGGCTGGCTCACGAGGTCCCCTTTGGCTTTGCGCTCGCCCGCCCGGGTAAAAAACAACAACGTGCCGTCCGCGGACAGCGTGGGCAGGTACTCGCCATTGCGGGTGGCCACTTCGCGCAACACTTGTGGTGACGCCGCATGGGGATGGGCGTTGTACTGTTGGAGAAACCTCAATTCGGGCAGGATGCCTTCGACCTGCGGCACGCGCTTCATGTCGCGCGGGGTGAGGGGGCGACCCGAGACCGACGCCCAATTCAAGAAGCGGTCAAACCAACGCAGGGCCTCGTCGTACTCGCCTGTGGCATACGCAACGGCCCCCAAGATATAGGGGATGTCCGGGGCGTAAAATGGACAGGCCGCATTCAGGGTCTCCATCCACTGTCGGGGGGTGTCCCAATCCGAGGGAGTGCGCGCCTTTTGGGCCTCGCGGAACGTCAGCTGCCCCAAGGCCAGCATGGCCGCCCAAGCCTGGTCGTCTTCTTCGAGCGCGTCCTCGAGGTATGTCTTGCGCTTGTCCGCATCGTATTTGCGCTTGTCGGTCCCCTTGTCGACCAGCTTTTGAACTTTGGCGTCGAGCGGCGCGTCACACGGCGCGTCCTGCGCCCGCAAGGCAGGGGTCAGGCCGAGGCCAATCCACAGCAGCAGGACGGACGTGCGCGTCAGAGACATGGCGTGGCTCAGGAATTCGGGACGTTCAATTCGCCTTCGCTGTGTGCGATCAAGGTGGAGACCGCGCCATCACCGGTCACGTTGACGACGGTGCGGCACATGTCGAGGATGCGGTCCACCGGGAAGATGAGGGCGATCCACGCCGGGTTCAGTCCCACGCTTTCGAGCACGATGATCATCAAAACCAGGCCGGCGCTGGGCACGGCTGCGGCACCAATGCTGGCCAATGTGGCGGTCAGGACGATCACCGCCTGCTGGGCCAGGCTGAGGTCCACCATGTGGAATTGGGCCAAGGAGACCACGGCCACGGCTTGGTACAGGGAGGTGCCGTCCATGTTGACGGTCGCGCCAATGGGCAACACGAAGCTGGTGGTCCGCTCGGAAACGCCAATCCTGTTGCGCACGCAATCCATGGTCACCGGCAGCGTGGCCACTGAGCTGGAGGTGGAGAAGGCCGTGATCTGGGCGTCGCGCATGCCCTTCATGAACCGCTTGTAGCCCAGCTTTCGAACAAACGCCGCGACCAACGATGGATAAAAGACAAACACCATGAAGGCCAATCCCAGCACGACCACCAAGCTGTATTGAAGGAGGTACTCCAGAAGCTGTCGGAACATCTCCGGGTCGCTGCCGGCAGCGTTGACGATCTGACCGGCCATCAGGGCAAACACGAAAATGGGCATGGCTTTCATCACCACCCACACCATTTGAACGAAGACCTCATTGAGGGCGTCGATGGCCCGTGTGAGCGGCGCTGAAGTCTCCTTGGGCATGCCGACCAACACCACACCGAAGAACACGGCAAAGAAGATGATTTGCAGCATGGACATGTCCGCCAACGATCGGAAGATGTTGGTGGGGACCACGTCCACGAGGGGTTGCAAAGGACCGCTGGCCTTGGTGCGCTCGGCTTTGGTGAGCTTGTCCATGACCCAGTCGTTCATCTCGACTTGCTCGGCGGTGATGGCGTCGACCTTGGCAGTCAGCGCGGGGTCGGTGCGCAGATTGAGGTCGTCCAGGACCACGATGTCATTGGCGTCCCGCCAGATTTCGTAGCGGATGCGGTTGGATTCCAACAGGTCCTCCGACACCCGTGCACCAGGTTGGAAGAGGTTGACCAGCAGCAAACCCACCACCACGGCCGTCATGGTCGTGAGCAGATAGGTGACCACGGTTTTGACACCCAGACGGCCCAATTTGGCCGGGTCTCCGAGGCTCGATACACCTGAAATGATGCTGAAGAGGACGAGGGGTACAGCAATGAGCTTCAGGACATTGATGAAGATGTCGCCGAAGGGCTTGATGTAATCGATGGTGAATTCATTCCATCCAAACGTGATGGACAGCCAGGCGTAGAGGACGCCAATTGCGAGGCCGATGAGAACTTGCCAATGGAGGGCGAGGCGCATGGAGAAAAGGGGCGTTTCAGACGTTGAGTTGCGAAGTGCAAGCTACCGATTCAGAGCCGGGCTTGCCGCTGTCGAAGGGCGTGGTCGGCCAATACGAGCAGAACCATGGATTCCACGAGGGGAACGGCGCGGGGCAGCACGCACGGATCGTGACGCCCCTTGCCTTGGACGGTCACGGGAATGCCGTCCTGGTTCACCGTGCTCTGCTCCTGTACAATGGTGGCCACAGGTTTGAATCCCACGCGAAGGACAATGTCCTCACCGTTGCTGATGCCGCCTTGGATGCCCCCGCTGTGATTGGTGGCGGTGCCGACGCCGCCCGCTTTGGCGACGAACGCATCGTTGTGGGCCGAACCTCGCATCAACGTCCCACTGAACCCGCTGCCCAGCTCCAGCCCTTTCACCGCGGGCAGGCTGAAGAGGGCCTTGGCGAGGTCGGCGTGCAATTTGTCGAAGACCGGTTCGCCCCAGCCTGCGGG
>CBFHWV010000002.1:0-53687 GCA_965659565.1 uncultured Flavobacteriales bacterium | reverse complement strand
AATGTTCTGGGCCACCACAGCCACTGCGCCGCCCACGGTGTCTCCAGCCTTTCGGACGTCGTCGATGCGCTGCATCATCCGGTCTGCGGTGGCCGCATCGGGGCAGCGCACAGGCGTCGCATCGACCACCTCGGGCCGGTGATATTGGGGGGGCGTTGGGATGGCGATGTCTTCAATGCGTTCCACGTACGCGCCCACAGCGGGCGGAGCATCCGGCAGCATCTGTTCGAGCAGTTGTCGGGCGATGGCACCACCGACCATCCGGCACACGGTTTCGCGGGCGCTGGCCCGTCCGCCGCCGCGCACGTCGCGAAAGCCGTACTTGGCGTCGTAGGTGAAATCGGCATGACTGGGCCGATACCGGTCTTGCAGGTGGTCGTAGTCTTTGCCGCGGGCGTCGGCGTTGGGGACGGTAAACCCGATGGGCGTCCCCGTGGTCCGGTTGTCCAACAACCCGGACAGAAAGGTGACCGTGTCGGATTCCTGGCGCTGCGTGGTCAAGGACGATTGTCCTGGCCGCCGCCGGTCGAGTTCCCGTTGGATGCGGTCGAGATCGAGCTCAACCCCAGCGGGCACGCCATCGAGGACGCCGCCCATGGCGGGGCCATGGGATTCACCAAAGGTGGTCAGGCGCAGGGCCGATCCGAATGCATTGCCGGGCATGTTGCAAAGGTAAAGGGCGCCGTCCCGCGGGATGTGCGACCTTGTGACCATGGAAACCGGATTCGCCCAAGGCAGGTTGCTCATCAAGGACATCGGTCACCTCGTCGGGTACGGGGAAACCCCCATCGGCCGCTTGTCCGGTCCAGACATGCGCCGTTTGCCGGTGCTGGAGAATGCGTGGCTCGCCATTGAAGATGGCCGCGTGATGGAAGGGGGCAGCATGTCGGAATTCCCCGGGATTGTCGACTGGTCGGGCTTGGAGGTGGTGGATGCCGCCGGGCGTTGCGTCTTGCCTTCTTGGGTGGACAGCCACACCCATTTGGTGCACGCGGCGCCGCGCGCAGGAGAATGGGTGGACCGCATTCGGGGGCTCAGCTATCAGGAAATTGCGGCCCGCGGTGGCGGCATCCTCAACAGCGCCCGCGCCCTCCGCGAAATGGAGGAAGAGGCGCTGTTTGACCGCTCCCTGGAGCGCATGATGCGGCTGATGCGCATGGGAACCGGGGCCATCGAGATCAAGTCGGGGTATGGCCTCGACCTGGACTCCGAACTAAAAATGCTGCGCGTGGCCCGCCGGCTGGGTGCATTGGGGCACATTCCGGTCAAGACCACCTTCCTTGGATGTCATGCTGTGCCGGACGGGTTTGCAGATGCCATGGCCTACACGCGCCAAATGCTGGATGAGGTGTTGCCGGCGGTGTCGGCTGAAGGGTTGGCCGACCACGTGGACATTTTCTGCGAGCAGGGGTATTTCGGGTTGGCCGAGACGCGCTTGCTCCTCGAGGCCGGGGCCAAACTGGGCTTGCCTGCCAAGGTTCATGTCAACCAATTCACCGCGATGGGCGGCGTGGGCTTGTGCGTCGAGCACGACGCCCTTTCCGTCGACCACCTCGAGGTGTTGGAGGCCGGGGATGTGGCTGAATTGGCCGCCGGCGCGACCATCCCTGTGGCCTTGCCGCTGTGTTCGCTGTTCCTGGATTTGCCCTACACACCAGGCCGGACGCTGGTGGATGCCGGCTGCGCCCTGGCCATTGCGACGGATTTCAATCCCGGATCGGCGCCGTCGGGCAACATGCACTTGGCGGCGGCCATGGGCTGTCTGCGGATGGGCCTGGAGCCGATGGAGGCCTTGGCGGCTGCCACCTTCAATGGTGCCGCGGCGCTGGGATTGGAGAAGGAGGTCGGTGGTTTGGCCGTGGGCCAAGAGGCGAGCCTGATCGTGACCCGCCCGCTCTCGTCCGTGGAGGAAGCGCTTTATGCATTTGGTGACCCACTTCCTGAACGTGTCCTGCTCCGCGGACATTGGGTTGTTTGAACCCGGGTTAAATTGGGGTGTTCTGAACATGCGGCTTGCGTGTTCCATTCGCCGAGATGAACCTGAAATCCCTCGTGTTCTCAGCAGGATTGTTGCTCCTGCCGTGTTGGCTGTCTGCCCAGACGGTTCAATTCACCGACCAGAGTGGGTCGGCTGGGTTGCTTGGAGATTACCTCAACCACACCTTGTCGGTGGCCGATTACGACCTCGATGGCGACCTGGACGTTTACGTGGGCAGCCGATTGGCGCCCAACACATTGTACCGCAATGAGGGCAACGAGACCTTCGTGCCCGTGGAAGCAGGTGTGGAAGACGAGAGCTTCACCATGGCGTCCCTGTTCTTCGATTATGACAACGATGGGGACCCCGACCTGCTGAGTTGCAACGCCGGCGATGCCAACCGGTTCTGGCGCAATGATGGCGGGGTGTTCACGGACATCACCGATGATCTTGGCATCGGGACGGATGCCCAATGCCGCAGTGCCCACGCGGCCGACGTCAACATGGATGGCCACTTGGACTTGTACGTGGTCAACATGAACATGGCCAATGAAATGTGGCTCTCCGATGGCGAAGGGGGCTTCACGGACGGCTATGCGTCTTCCGGCACGGCGGACAACCTCATCGGGATGGGGGCCTTGTTCATCGACATCGAAAATGATGGCGACTTGGACCTGTACCTGACCCACGACGCCAACCAGGCCAACAAGCTCTACATCAATGATGGCACAGGGGTGTTTGATGAACAGGCCGCCGAATGGGGGCTCAACCTGCAGTCTCAAGGCATGGGGGTCGATGCCGCCGACCTCAACCACGACGGGTACATGGACCTGTTTGTCTCGAACAACTTGCCCAACGACCTCTTTTTGAATCCGGGCCCGCAGCCTGCAAGTGGCCCCATGGCCACCTTTGTCAACATCACGGAGACCGCGGGTGTGGGCGACTCTGGGATGGGGTGGGGGACGGTGTTCATCGACCACGACCACGATGGCGAAAAGGACCTGTATGTCGCCAACGAGTACTTCTTCAGCCCCTATCCCAACTTGTTGTACCACAACAACGGAGACTTGACCTTCACCGATGTCGCGGAAGGCACGGTGCTGGAGAGCCCCTACAGCGGGTATGCCACGGTGGTGGCGGATTTTGACGGCAATGGAACCGAGGATTTGCTGGTGGCCAACACGCTGACGGGGTCCAATCCAGGGTGTCAGTTGTTTTTGAATGACGACACCGAACACCATTGGGTGGGATTCGAGCTCGAAGGGGTGGTGTCTCCTCGGGACGCGGCGGGAGCCAGGGTGGTGGTGCACGCCGATTCGGGTTTCGTGCGCACCGACCAGAGTTATCTCGGTTACAGCTACAGTTCGTGCGGGCCGCTGACGTTCAACTTCGGACTGGGCGAGCGCACCGAGGTGGACAGCGTCGAGTTCTTTTGGCCAAGTGGCCTGCGCACGGTGATGCTGGACCCTGTGGTCGACCAGTACCATACGGTATTGGAAACGCCATGTCTGGGGCTGTCCCCTGACCTGGATTGGCCGGAATCCGCCCAACTCTGTCCGGGCGACACCTTGGTGCTGACTGTGCCGGAGGGCTGGTCGGCCACGTCGTGGACGGGCGGAACGGAGGTCGATGAGGGAAGGGCGTATGCCGAAGACGGCGTGGCCCAAGCGCTGTTGGCGTCAGGCAATGGGTGCACCATATTGACCGACCCCTTGGAAGTCCATGTGGTGCCGGCCATCCCACCGACGGTGGTGTTGGATGGTCCGGCCAAATTCTGCGCCGGTACACTTCGCCAGGCCTCCGTCGTGGGGGAGATGGCCGATATCCAATGGTCCAATGGGTTGTCGGCACCGACATTGACAGTGGCGGATTCAGATACCTTGACGGTCACCACCACCAATGTGTGTGGACACATCGACACGTCCGATCCCATCGTCTTGTCGGTGTTCCCTTCTCCGTCGCCGCCCGTGGTGCCGCAGGCGACGGTGGCCGTTGGCGGCACCCACACGTTTGCGCCGGTCTTGTTTGACGATGCGGTGTTGAGGTGGTACGCGCCATTTGGACCCGCGGCATTGGCCGACCTTTTGGCGGGCAGCACCGACCAAGTGGGGCCCTTCATCACGGAGTCTCCGACTTACAGCACGCCCCCGATGGGATTGACTTCCGGTTGGTGGGTTCGGGCGGAAGCCCAGCAGGACATTCGCCTCGCCGATGGCGGAAAGCCCACGTCTTCCAGTGGGGGGTTCATCGATTCCGATGCGTACGGGTTGGAATTTGATGTGCACGAGCCAATTGTGCTCGAGCGGGTGCGGATGCGGGCTGAAACGGCAGGGCCTCGAACCGTGCAATTGGCCTTACAGCCCAACGGCGTCGTAGCGAGCAAAACCGTGCAACTGGTGGCGGGTTGGAACGAGGTGGATCTGGGATTTGAGCTCGATCCCGCAGAGAACTACAGCTTGTTGGCCTTCGGGGAAGACCTGGGATTGTGGCGCGACAATGTTCAAAGCGAACTGTCTTATCCCTACGACATCGGGGGCATGGTGACCATTGAAGGCTCGACCATCCCCAATGCAGCCGGCCTCGGCTACTACTACTTTTTCTACGATTGGACCGTGTCCAGTCAGGGGTTGACCTGCGCAAGCCCTGCCGTGGCGGCGGTGGTCAATGTGGTGGACGGCATTGCGGGATGCACGTATGGTTTCGCCGCCAATTTCGACCCGCAGGCCACCTTGGACGATGGCAGTTGCGTGTTGGCGGGATGTCTCGACCCTGCAGCGGCCAACTACAATCCTGTGGCCACGGTGGACGATGGCAGTTGCACCGTGGACTGCGCCAGCGACCTCAACGGGGACGGTCAAATTGGTGCGCCCGATTTGTTGGAATTGCTTGCCCAATGGGGGAGCGTCTGCGACTGAAACGGATGTAGTTTGGCCGGACAAATCCGACGCCATGACCCCCCGTCTCATCGAATGCGTGCCCAACATCAGCGAGGGCCGCGACCGTGCCAAGATTGACGCCATTGCCGCCGTTGTGGAAACGGTCGAAGGCGTGCGCCTGCTCGACGTCGACCCAGGCAGCTCTACCCACCGCACGGTGATCACGTTTGTGGGCCCTCCGGAGACCATCGTGGAGGCCGCATTTCGGCTGATCCAGAAGGCTGGAGAGCTCATCGACATGTCCAAGCACCACGGGGAGCACCCGAGAATGGGCGCGACCGATGTTTGTCCTTTCGTCCCGGTGGCCGGGGTGACCATGGAGGACTGCAAGGCCGCAGCCCATGCGCTGGGGAAACGCATCGGCGACGAATTGGGGATTCCCGGATACTTCTATGAGGAAGCGGCCACCCGTCCTGAACGCCGGAATTTGGCCCACTGCCGCAAAGGCGAATATGAAGGGTTGGAAAAGCTGTCCGACCCGCAATGGGCGCCGGACTTCGGCCCGGCAGAATTCAATGACCGCGCCAGAAGCACGGGGGCCACAGCGGTGGGAGCCCGGGATTTTTTGGTCGCTTACAACATCAATTTGAACACGACCTCTGCGCGGCGGGCCAATGCAGTGGCGTTTGACCTCCGTGAAAACGGCCGGGTCAAACGAGAAGGGGGCCTGACAGGCCCGGTGGTCAACGACCAGGAGGGCAATCCCATGCGCGAGCCGGGGCTGCTGAAGTGTGTGAAGGGCATTGGCTGGTACATCGAGGAATATGGCATTGCCCAGTTGTCCTTGAACCTGACCAACATCAGCATCACCACGGTGCACGAGGCCTTCGACGCGGCCTGTGAGCGGTCCATCGCGCGGGGCATGCGGGTGACGGGCAGTGAAATCGTCGGACTGATTCCCAAGCGCGTGCTCATCGATGCGGCCCACCACTACTTGCGCAAGCAGAACCGCAGTCTGGGCATCAGCGAAGGGGAGAAGGTCAAAGTGGCCGTCAAGTCCTTGGGGCTGGATGACCTCGCCCCATTTGATGCGCGGAAACGGGTCATCGAGTATTTGCTCGAGGATGCCGCGGGCCCAACCGCACCCCTGGCAGGCATGACCTTGACCGCGTTTGCCGACGAGACGGCCAGCGAGAGTCCGGCACCCGGTGGTGGCTCCATTGCCGCTTACGTCGGAGCGCTGGGCGTGTCGTTGGGGACCATGGTCGCCAATTTGAGTGCGCACAAGCGCGGTTGGGACGACCGGTGGGAAACCTTCAGCGATGTCGCCGAGCGGGGCATGTCCCTTCAAACACGGCTGTTGCAGTTGGTCGACGAGGACACGGCGGCCTTCGATGCGATCATGGCGGCGTTTGGCATGCCCAAGGGCAACGACGCCCAGAAGGCCGAGCGCAGTGCGGCGATTCAGGCGGCCACGTTGGGGGCCATGGAGACGCCGCTGGAAGTGGCCGAAGTGGCCTTGGCTTCCATGGAGGTGATGGCCGACATGGCCGAACGCGGCAACCCCAATTCCGTAACGGATGCCGGGGTCGGTGCGTTGTGCGCCCGCACGGCGGTCCTTGGGGCCGTCATGAATGTACGGGTCAATGCCGCTGACCTGAAAGACCGGGCCAAGGCCGAGGCCATGCTGGGGCGTTGCGCGGAATTGGAGCAGGAAGCAGAGTCGCGGGAGGCCGCAGTCCGGGCCAGGGTGTCCGCCGTTCTCGGGGCCTGATCAGCCCTCGCCTTCACCGGCCTCTTCGGCCGCTATGGCTTTTCGGATGGCCTTGGCCAGTGCCGTGACGCGCTTGGCATCTACGGGGTAGAGCTCTCCTTCGAACCAACGTCCTTCGTGGGCAACCCCGGCGCTGTGTCGCGCGGAAGCGCGGAAGCAGGACAGCCCTGCAGACCACATTCGGGCAGCACCATGGGGCAAGACCGCCCCAGAGGCGTAGAGGTCAAAATCGACCTGCGACTGCCAATCCACCAGGGTCTCGTGCCCCTTGATGGCATTGCCGGCGCCAGCGCTGGAGGCCAATCCTCCGATGGGCAATTGGGACAACCGTTCAAACGCCCGGTGGGGCTTTTTGGCGCTGTCGATGGCCCGGCTCACCATGATGCGGTGTCCGCCAAAACGTCGGATGGCCTCTTCGAGCAGGTCGAAGTCCAATTCGAGGTGGGCGTTCAGCCCGCCCAACAAGACTTGGGCTGCCCCTTGCTCCAAGCTCCATTCGGCATCCCGAAGGATGACCTCCTTTTCGGAGGTGGAGAACACGAGGTGGCCTTCGCGGGGACGGAGGGCAACGACAACCGGAAGTTCGGTGGCCGCGATGCCCATCTGGAGGGTCCCTGGAGAAGGGGTGACCCCACCCGTTGTGTAGCACCCGGCCAATTCGATGCGCGTCGCACCGCCTCGAACGGCCCGGGACACGTCACCGGGCGTGCTGCAGACGATCTGGAGTTCGAAGGGGTGGTCCATCGAAGGGCAAGGTACGGCGGGACAGGGCCGAAAACCACGAAGCCGGACCTTTCCGGACCGGCTTCGTGACAAGGGGTGAGGGCCAGATTACTTGGCCGCGGTGAAGGAGCGCTTCTCCTTGATGCGGGCAGATTTGCCTGTGAGGCCACGCAGGTAATAAATGCGGGCGCGGCGCACCTTGCCTCGCTTCATGACCTCGATGTTTTCGAGGAAGGGGCTGCTGATGGGGAACACCCGCTCAACACCCACGCCGGACGCCATCTTGCGAACGGTGAAGGTCTCGGTCGGTCCCTCTCCACGGCGCTGAATCACAATGCCTTGGAAGACCTGGGTACGCTCCTTGGAGCCCTCCTTGATCTTGTAGCTGATCTTGACGGTGTCACCGGCGCCGAATTCAGGCCAATCCTGAATGGGGGTGAGCTGCTGGGAGATTTGACGAAGACGATCCATGTCGATAGGGTGATGCGTGTCCGAATTAACGGGGTGCAATATTACGACATTTCACGCCTCGTCCAACAGGTCGGGGCGAAGTCGTTTTGTCCGCTCCACAGCCTGCTCCATTCGCCACTTGTCAATCGCGGCGTGGTGTCCGCCCAGAAGCACTTCGGGCACCGCATGGCCTTCCCATTCGGCAGGCCGGGTGTAGACTGGCGGAGCCAGCAAGCCGTCTTGGAAGCTGTCGGTCAAGGCACTCTCTCCATCCCCAATGGCGCCGGGCACCAACCTGACGAGTGCGTCGGCCAGTACCGCGGCGGCCAATTCACCCCCACTCAAGACGTAATCGCCGATGCTCAATTCCAAGGTCACCACGTGGTCCCGGATGCGCTGGTCGATGCCTTTGTAGTGCCCGCACAGCAGAATCAGGTTGCCACAGAGGCTCAATTGGTTGACCCGGGGCTGGGCGAGCCGCTCTCCGTCCGGGGTGAGGTAGATGACTTCGTCGTAGTCGCGCTGGGACTTCAGGTCGGTGATGGCATCCACAATGGGCTGGATCGCCATGACCATGCCTGCGCCACCGCCAAACGGGGTGTCGTCGATTTTGCCGTGCTTGTCGGTCGACCACCTGCGGATGTCGTGAACCTCCACTTCCACGACGCCGGACTGACGCGCGCGGCCAACGATGCTTTCGCTGAAGGGCCCGCGAAGGAGGTCGGGCACGGCGGAGAGGATGTCGATGCGCATGGTTTCAGTAGGGGGGATGGGCAGGCGCGTTGTCCAGAATCTCTTCAATCCGGGCCACCACGTCCGCCGTGAGCAGGGGCACCACGTCCGGAGCGCCGAGGTTTTCTTTGAGCTGGTGCAGCTTGGTGGCGCCGAGGAGCACCGTGGACACGTCGGAATTTTTGAGGCACCAGGCGAGGGCCATTTTGGGCAATGTGGTGCCCAGGTCCCCTGCGAGTTCGCCCAGCTGACGGACCTTTTCGAGGTTGCTGTCGTTCAGCACGATGTCCGCGAGCCAGCGGAGCTCGTCCCGGTTGAGGCGGACATCGGCGCCGGCGCCAGCATTGTATTTGCCTGTCAACAGGCCGGAGGCCAGCGGGCTCCAAATGGTGGTGCCCAATCCGACCGTGCGATAGACATCTTGGAATTCCACCTCCACTTTGCGGCGCACAAACATGTTGTACTGCGGCTGTTCCACGACGGGGCCAATGAGGTGGTGGCGTTCCGCGATGCGGTGGGCATCCATGATTTCAGCTGCACTCCATTCGCTGGTGCCCCAATAGAGGATCTTCCCTTGTTGGATCAGCTGGTGCATGGTCCAAACCGTCTCCTCCATGGGCGTCTGCTTGTCGGGACGGTGACAGAAATACAAATCGAGGTAGTCCACGCGGAGGCGTTTCAATGCCGCGTGGCAAGCCTCCACGACGTGTTTCCGGTGGAGTCCCTTCTGCGTGGGCAGTTGTCCCCCTGCGCCGAAGAACACCTTGGAGGACACGCACCAGGTGTCGCGCGGCCAGTTGCGCTCGGTGAGCAATTTGCCCATCACCTCCTCGGATGCGCCGTCGGCGTAAGTCTCGGCGTTGTCGAAGAAGTTGATGCCGGCATCGTAGGCCATGTCCAGCAATCTGCCGCTGGTGCCGTCGTCGATTTGGTTGCCAAAGGTGATCCAACTGCCAAAAGAGAGCTCGGAGAGTTGCAATCCGCTGCGGCCCAATCTGCGGTATTCCATGCTGCGAAGTTAGCCGGGTGTGGACCGCGGGAAACTTCCACAGGGGGTGGAATGTATTTTTATCGTGTCGGCAATGCTCCGGCTCCCCCATTTTCTCGAGTCCATGGAGCATTCTCCCTACGCCGCCGCGGTCACCCGGCCATTTGAAGTCTACAACAGCATTTTTCTGACGCTTCCGTTGGATGGCATCCGAGGTACTGGACTGCGCGTCCCGCTGTTTGCAGAAGCGTGTCGGGAAGGGTTGGCGGAAGGCCGGTCTCCCATGGCATTGCTGTCCGAGCATTTGACCGAAGTCCATTTGCCCGAAGAAGAGCGCATGGACCTGTTGTTCCGATATGTCCAGTATATCGAACGGCAAGTCGTCTTGGTGGACGCCCTTGAAGATGCCCGGTACGATCGACTCAACGATTTGGAAGGGGCGGAGTCGCTGGCCGGTTTGCTCCCCAGAATCGGTCGGAGAGACCTCCAAGAGGCGCTGAAGGACGCCTTGAAGGACCAACGGGTTCGCGTGGTGCTCACGGCGCACCCCACGCAGTTCTATCCGGGCACTGCCCTCGGCATTCTCACCGACCTGACGGCACAGGTGCAGGCGGGCGACCTTGAAGCGGCGCACAACCTGTTGCACCAGTTGGGGTTGACGCCCTTCTTCCAAGCCCAGGCCCCCACGCCATACGAGGAAGCGGTTCGGCAGAGCTGGTACCTTGAGCATGTGTTCTTTGAAGCCCTGCCAGCGTTGGCCCTGCGGGTGGCACAGGCCACCGGCGTGGCTCCGGAAGTGACGGCGCAGGTGTTTGCCCTCGGCTTCTGGCCTGGCGGCGACCGGGATGGCAACCCGTACGTGGATGCCGGGACCACAATGCGTGTGGCGCGGCGGTTGCGCTTGACCCTGCTTCGGTGTTACCGTCGGGCGTTTCGTTCACTGCGTCGCCGGATCACCTTCAAAGGACTGGAGGGAGAACTCGACCTGCTCCAGTCCCGGGTGGAGGAGGCCATTCTCGCCATCGACACGCAGGTCTTTGACGAAGAAGAAGTCTTGCAAGGCTTGGAGGACATTGAACGGACGGTGCGGTCGGATTTTGGCGGTTTGCACGCCGAGGAGATCGCCCGGTTGCGCATGGCCTTGGTCATGTTTGGACGACACTTCGCGTCGATGGATGTCCGCCAGGACAGCCGTGTCCTGAAGCGGGCTGCAGACGCTGTGGGCCTCCCTGAATCGCCTGAAGCGTTGCTGCAGGTCACGTCGCACGGCGACATGCCGGCCGATGCCGATGGCGTGTTGCACGACGTGGTGGAGGTGATGCAGGCCATCCGGGAAATCCAGAAATTGAATGGACCCAGGGGATGCCACCGGTTCATCATCAGCAACTGTCGCGGGGCAGACGATGTGGTGCGCCTGTTTGCCTTTGGGCGCGTTGCCCATGCCGGTGAGCCGATGGCCCTCGATTTCGTGCCGCTGTTTGAAACGGTGGACGATTTGGCGGGGGCGCCGGAGCAAATGCGCCGGCTGCTCTCCATGCCGGCTTACCGCGACCATGTGACGGCACGGGGCAATGTCCACCACGTGATGCTCGGCTTCAGTGATGGCACCAAGGACGGCGGCTATCTCCGCGCCAATTGGTCCATCCACCAAGCCAAGGAGTCCCTGTCTGCGGCTTGCGCCGAATTTGGCGTGGGTGTGGTGTTCTTTGATGGCCGGGGAGGTCCGCCTGCCCGCGGTGGCGGTAACACCCAACGCTTCTACGCTTCGCTGGGTCCGGACGTCGCCACCACGGAGGTGCAGACCACCATTCAAGGACAGTCCATCAGCTCCAATTTCGGAACGCCCCGAAGCGCGTCCTACAACATGGAGCTCCTGATGACCGCTGGCCTTCAGCACCGCCTGATCGATCCCGAGCAGTCCCGTTGGACAGCGGAACAGCGGGCTTTGATGGACGACCTGGCCGAGCGCAGCTATGCCCATTACAATGCCCTGAAGGCGCACCCGGCTTTCATGGAGTACTTGTCGACCTACGGTACGCTGCGCCACTACGGAGCCACCAACATCGCGAGCCGCCCCACGCGCCGAAAGAAAGAGGGTCCCCTGACCTTGGACGATTTGCGCGCCATCCCGTTTGTGGGCTCTTGGAGCCAACTCAAGCAGAACGTCCCCGGATTTTACGGAATCGGCACCGCGTTGGCGGCCTTGCAGGCCGAGGGCCGTTTGGAGGAAGCTGCAGCCCTGTATCGTGAGCAGCCGCTGTTTGCGGCCTTGATCGAGAACAGCATGCAAAGCATGCGCAAGTGCAACTTTGCCCTCACCGCGCATTTGGAAGACGACCCCCGTTTCGGCGGACTCTGGAAGAACGTCAAAGCGGAGTTCGAGCAAACCAGGGACCTGCTGCTGCACATCACGGGACAATCCCAATTGATGGAGCGCTCTCCGGCCATCGCGGAATCGATCGACCTCCGGGAGTCCATCATCCTGCCGCTGCTCGTGATTCAGCAGGCGGCCCTGCAATGGTTGGACGGTCAAGGCGAGGCACCCGCCGAGAAGGAGGTCCTCGAAAAGCTCGTGGTGCGCACGATGTTCGGCATCGTCAACGCCGGACGCAACGCGGTCTGAGGCCAGCGCCGCATTCCGACGCCACCTTGCATCCCCAAACGAAAAAGCCCCGCCGGATCGGCAGGGCTTTTTTCATTTCAGCAGTGGGGAATCACTTGCCTTCCTCCATGGGAGCGGCTTCTTCCACCGGGGTCATCTTGGGCTTGGTGACGAAGTCGATCTCGGAGATCAGGTTGTCCGCGCCGGCCATCTTGTCGATGACCCACATCACGTAACGGATGTCCACGCTGATGGTGCGCTGGAGTTCTGGCTCAAAGGCGATGTCGCCGCTCATGGCTTCCCAGTTGCCGTCAAAGGCGAGGCCGATCAGGTCACCGTCTCCATTGAGGACCGGGCTGCCGGAGTTGCCGCCTGTGATGTCGTTGCCGGAAATGAAGCAGAGCACGAGGTCGCCGTTATCGTCGGCGTACCGACCGTAGTCCTCGTTGCGGATGAGGGTCTCGAGGGTGGGGTCCACGACGAACTCGGGGTTGCTGTTGTCCTTCTTTTCGAGGATGCCATTGGCGGTGGTGACGAAGTCGTAGTGGACGGCGTCTGCGGGGTCATAGTCGCCGACCTGTCCATAGCTGAGGCGCATGGTGGAGTTGGCATCCGGGTACCACATCTTCTCTGGCTGCATGTCGCGGAGACCTGCGGTGAGCAGGCGGTAGCCCTTGTCAAACTTGCCCTGCTCTGGTGAGGCGAAGTACCCGCGGTAGGTGTCAATCAGGCTCATCGCCGCCGCCACGGCGAGGTCCTTGTCGAGGGCCTTTTGGTCCGGATCGGCGAGGAATTCCGCGAAGCGCTCCGGATCGGTCAAGAAGCTCTTGGGGTACATCTTGTCGGCGTACCGGGCGAAGTCCCCTTTGTACTTGTCCCGCACGGTGGCGAAGAAGGCCGGCTGCTGGTCCTCTGCGATGTCGGTCATGTACTTGGTCATGAGCTGGATGAAGAGGTCGCGGTCGGTGGCCTGGTCGTAATCCTTGAAGAAGCCGTCGGCCCGGTCTTGCAAGGAAGCTGCCGCTGCTGCTGCGCGGTCGGCGTCCTCACTGAACAACCCCTGGGCGCCCATGCCCACACGAAAGGCAAACAACATCAGGTCGCATCCGATGAGGCCGGCTTCGAGGGAGTACACCTGCCCCTTCACGGTGGCGTCGGTGTTGGCGTAGTACTCGTCGAGGAGGGAGAGGGTCTCTCCGTACATGGCCTCGCGGTCAGCGTTGCCGGACATCCAAGCGCTGAACTCGTCTTCGAGGGCCTTCTTCTTGCCGTAGACGTCGAGCGCCTTCAGGCCCTTGGACTGGCCGATGTAGTACTTCCAGTAGTTCGCCGTCTGGGCGTACTTGGCGGCGTACTGAATGCGAACGGCGGGGTCAGCATCCATGTGCGACTTCATGGTCTTGAGCTTGAGGTCACGGACGTCCACGACGCTCGGGTTGTAGAGGTCGAGGGCCTGCTGTATGCCGTGGCTGCTCAGGAAGCGATCGGTGCTGCCCGGGTAGCCCATGATCATCGTGAAGTCGCCGTTTTGCACGCCATCGAGGCTCACCTTGAGGTGGCGCTTGGGCTGGTAAGGGACGTTGGTCTCGCTGTAGTCAGCGGGGTTGTTGTCGGCATCGGCGTAAATGCGGAGCAGGGAAAAGTCGCCCGTGTGGCGGGGCCACATCCAGTTGTCGGTATCGCCACCGAATTTGCCGATGCTCTCTGGTGGGTTGCCGACGAGGCGGATGTCGTTGTAGTCCCGGTACACGAAGAGGTAGAACTCATTGGCGTGGTAGAAGGACTTGACTTGGGGACGGAAATCCGGGCTGATGCCGCGCTCTTCTTCCTCGATCTGGCCGATGGCCGCTTGGATGGCCGCTTGACGGGTGCCCTCGTCCATGTCGGCGGTGACGTCGGCGAGCACGCGCTCGGTCACGTCTTCGATGCGCTGGAGAAAGGTCACGCTGAAGTCCGGAATGGGCTTCTCTTCTTCCAGACTCATGGCCCAGAATCCGTTGGTCAAGATGTCGTCCTCCACCGTGCTGAAGCCTTGAATGGCGCCATAAGCGCAGTGGTGGTTGGTGAGCACAAGGCCTTGGCTGGAAATGAGCTCAGCCGTGCAGCTTCCCCCGTTGAGGGTGATGACGGCGTCCTTGAGGCAGGCTTCATTGAGGGAGTAGATGTCCTCGGCACTCAGGTTGAGGCCCATCTGTTGCATTTCGGCTTCGTTGATGCGCTTCAACATGTGGAGGAGCCACATGCCTTCGTCGGCGCGGGCCGGAATGACGGCGAGTTGGAGGGCTGCAAACAGCAGCAGGAAGAGACGTTGCTTCATGGGTTGAATCGGTGTTCTGCTCGGCGGATTTGCCGCACGCAAGCGCGGCGAAAATAAGGGTGGACCTTCAATGGTCCTCAGGCGACCAGGGGGTGCTGGACATCAAGCTGTCCAGAACCGCATACAGGGCGTCGATGGGGGGGGCGTCGATGCGGTCCACCATCTGGTGCCCGGCCAAAAAGAGGCGCTTGGTGGGCAAGTCGGTGACCATGGGGTTGTCATACACGCCAGCCTTGCTTTTGAAGTCCACGTCGGCGGCCACTTGAGCGACCCGCTGGCGTTGGGCCTCTGTCCACTGGCCAGTGTGCATCCCTTCAAGGGCCACATTGCGGCGGCCGTGGTACCGGGCGTGCCCCTCCGCATTCACTTCGAGCAGAAAGGCGGGGCAGGGTCCAAAGCACGGCGTGCGCTCGTAGCGCAACCAGGGTTCCGTGTCGGTTTTCAAATAGGCGGACGGCCCAGAGCAGGCGCTGAGCATCACGGCCATCAGGACCGCCGAACACCACTTCAACGTGTTCACTTCTTGCGCTTTTGGTTGCGGGCCTTGCGGGCCTGATCGCGCTGTTGCTTCATCTCTTCGGCGCGCTTCTGCTGTTCCTTCTGCATGGCTTCAAGGCGTTCAGCAAACCCGCCTTTTTTCTTTTTCTCGTCCTTGGGCTCTGCCTGCTTGGCCTTGATTTTCTCGCGGATTTTGTCCTCGTCGATGAAGAAGCGCTTCACCGTGGTGATTTGCCCCAGCGTGGTCATGTTGGCGATGAAGTAGTACAGGCTCAGACCGCTGGCAAACTTGTTGAAGAAGAACAGCATGAACAGGGGCATGATGCGGGCCATGATGCGCATGTCGGGCATGCCGGGCTGGGTTGGGGCAGCTTGTTGTCCCATGGTCTGTCCCATGATGAGGAACATCGACCCCGCCATAAGGAGGGTGAAGCCTGAGACGTGGGCGCCATAGAAAGGAACCTCGAAAGGCAGGTTCAGGATGCTGTCAAACGCACCGAGGTCGTCTGCCCACAGGAAGCTCTTGCCCCGCAACTCGATGTTGGCCGGGAAAAAGCGGAACATCGCATAGAGCAGCGGCATCTGGATCAGCTGAGGCAGACAGCCCGCGAGGGGGTTGACGCCGCTGTCGCGGTACAGCTGCATGGTCTCTTGCTGGCGCGTCATCGCGTCATCCTGGTCGGGATACTTGTCGTTGATGGCCTGCAAGTCCGGCTTGAGCACCCGCATCTTGGCCGAGCTCACGTAATTCTTCCAGGTGATGGGGAAGAGGACGGACTTGATGAGCAGGGTGAGGACGAGGACAATCAAGCCGGCCGACCCGATGTAGGAGGCCAGGAAGGCATAAATCGGGAAGATGATGTTGCGGTTGATCCAGCCGAAAATCCACCATCCGAAGTCGATGACGCGGCCGATTTCTCCCCAACCTGTGGTCTTCAGCTTGGAGACGTCGTTGGGGCCGAAGTAAAAACGCAGCGCGGCGACTTCCCGGCCGTCAATGTCTTGCGTGGGCAAGGTGACGTCCATTCCGTACCGCATGGTGAGCGTGGTATCCGTCGCTTCCACGGGGGGGAGGCTGCGGAGTCTGCCGGACTGGAACCCCGCATCGGTGCCGACGATGGCCGAGAAGTAATTCTGCTTGAACGCCACCCATTCCACGGGGTCTTCGATGTCGGCGCTGTCATCCGTGCCTTCGCTCAGGTAGTCGCGACCGCGGCCTTGCTCGCGATAGTAGATGCTGCTCTTCTGGCGTTCCACGTCGATGCCCTTTTCGTTGTGGGCGCCGTCGGCTTGCCACTGGAAGCCCACCTCGCCACGGGCGTCGGCAAATTCGGCATCCACATCCACGAGGTAGCCATCAATGGTGTAGGTCAGCGACCGGAGGGGGCCGTCTCCCCGGTTGGCGAGCACGACCTTGTCAGCGGCCTCGGAGACAATGTCGAACCGCTGGTTGTAGGAGCCTTCGCCCCGGGCAATCCAGTTCATGTCCGAGCTGCCGGCATTCCAGAGCTGGATGGGCTGCTTGTTCCAGTAGTCGAGGTAGCCGTCGGTGAGCTCGGCCAGCACGGGGATGCCGCCATCGGTGCTCAGTTCCACAGTGAGGACGTCCGAGCTCAGTTTGGCCTTGCGGGCGACGTAGGTGCTGTCGTCGATGCTGGCTGTGGGCGGAAATTCAGCCACGGCCGCCTCGGTCTCAGGCGTTGTGGTGGTCTCTACTGACGCTTCGGATGCCGGCTCGGGGGCGGGCACGAAATACAGCTGATACACGATGACCATCGCGAAAATCAGCAAGAAACCTGTGATCGTATTGCGGTCCATTGGGCGGCAAACTTACGGGTTCACCACGCGTGCGCGAGGTCATTCATCCACAAGCCTTTCACTTTCATGGCTTGCTCGAGGATGTCACGAACGCATCCTTCGCCGCCACGAACCCGGCTGATGTAGTCACAAACGGCGCGCACCTCCGGCACCGCGTCGTGGGGGCAGCAGGACAGACCGACCGCCTGAAGCACCGGAATGTCCGGAATGTCATCTCCCATGTAGCACACTTGGGACATCTCGATGCCCCATCGCTCGCAGAGCGCTTCCATCTCTCCGAGTTTCACGGCCGCCCCCGTGATGACCTCGGTCACGCCAAGACCGTTCATCCGACGGATGACTTCATCGCTGCGTCCGCCGGTGATCATCGCGAGCTTGACGCCGCATTTGGCCGCGTGTTGAACCGCATATCCATCCCGGGTGCTGGCGGTGCGCACTTGCTCACCACCGGGCATGAGAAAGACGGTGCCATTGGTGAAGACGCCGTCATTGTCAAAAACAAAGGCTTCAATCCCGGCGAGGCGCTGCTTGAAGTGAAGAGAGGGGCTCGTGTCCATGGTGCTTGAGAATGCGGTGGGTCAGCCGTTGGTGCAGGTCGGCCACATCCGGGTCGGCATCGGCGAGAAGGGATTGCTGTGCGGAAAGGGTGTCCCGGTCATTTCGGGCGGCCGGTCCCGTCACGGTGTCCAACGCGTTGCCTTGCAGGGCTTTGGCGACGCTGGCTTCCACCAATGGTGACAACGTTTCAGGGGCGAGGCCCATGTCCTTCAAGTGAAGTTCCACGGTCCCGATCCAGGCGGCGGTGAGGTTGCCGAGCAACACCGCGCCGAGGTGAAGGTGTTGGCGCTGAAGCCCGGTCACGTCGAAGGCTCCGGGGGCCAATTGGCGCGCCCACTGCCGGAATTCGGCTTCGGCCGCATCCACGGCCATGGGCAGGGTGGCCCAATCGGGGGTGGTGTCTCCCTGAAAGGTCATGGGGGGCCACAATACGGCATTGCGGGCACGCTCGCCGAGGATGGACTTGGGGGCGGTACCCGCATGGTGGATGAGCCAGGTGGCGTCCGAAAGGCCGTCGGAAATGTGGGCGGCCACGCCGGAGAGGGCGTCATCGGACACGGCCAGGAAAATGGCGTCGGCTGATTCCCCGTTCCAGTCGGCCAGGCTGCGCGCCTCTGGTGCGGCACTGCGGTTCCAACGCGTGGTGGCCACGCCGATGGCGTCAAGTCGGTCGGCGAGGTGCCGTCCCAGTCGGCCCATGCCGATGACGTGGGCACACCGAATCATGCGGCAGCAGCCATTTTTTTGCGGCGGCGGGACTGTCGGGCAGACATCAATGCGCCTGCGGTCATCACCAAGCAGCCCAACCACAACAGGTTGATCTGCGGAAAAACGATGGCCTGCATCACGATGAAGTCGCGGCGGACGGAGAGGTTTTCCCAGACCACGGTTTCGAAGGTGGCTTCCGCGGGGCGAAACCCGTCAATGCGCAGTTTGACACCGCGCTCGGCCACCGTGACCATGTCGGGGATGACGAGGCTGTCGCGCACGATGTACAAGGCCGTGAAATTGGTGTCGGGTCCGCCGCCGGACAGCCGAAAGTGGGCTGCCACGGCCAAGTCCTTGTCAAGCAGTCCAAATGCGGGCTTCTGGCTGAGCGTGACGGCGGAAATGGAGTCCAGCGCGAGCACCGACTTGCCGATGATCAGGCTGTCGCGCCGCATCAAATCGTGCTTTCGCCCGTCCATCCAGCCCTCTTCGTCGGCTTCGGGATCGGTCACGCGGCCCCATTTGATGTGGGTGTACAAGTCCTTGTTCCAGAACCGGCGCGTGTCCGGCTCAGGCGCGTTGCCCATCTGTTCGTTCAGCTGGATGCGCGGGTCGAGGGTGAAGGCGAAGGGGCCGGGGCGACCGGCCGACCAGGCGATGGCTTCGCGTTGCTGGCGATCATTGGGCAGGGGCAGGAAGGTCCAGTGGTCGTCGAGGTCGTCTTGGAACTCCGGGCTGGCGGTGTGGGCCGTGTGGCATTGAAACAGAAATCCGTCCCGCGCCACCACTTCGCCGGGCAGGTAAGCCTTGGGCACCGTCTCGTAGTAGTCGACGGCAAATTTGGCGTGGATGCCTTCCTGACGGCGTTCCCGGTAGCAGACGTAATACGGGCCCATCGCGATGGTGTCGCCTTCCAACAAAAGGAGGTCCTCTTCATTGCTCAACGCTTCATTGAGCATCGCCAGATCACCGAAGCGGTTGGTGCTGATGATGTCCTTCTTGGCGGTGGAGAGCACCGCGCCAAAAATGACCAGCGCAAATCCGATGTGGGCAATGCTGGCGCCGGCGTGGTTCCAGCGGCCTTTCAAGACCTGGACGACGTAGTCGATGTTGGCGGTGACCGACCACATGCAGGCCAGCAGCAACGCCACGCGCGGGGCTTCCCATGCGGCGAAGTCGTAGGCCAGCAGGAAGGCGCCCGTGAGCACGATGGCGGCCATCAGGCTGCGGAGCAGCTTGAGAAACAGGCCTTTGCCGCTGTCGGTGCGGTAGCGCAAGAACTGCGTGAAGGCGGTGATGCCGATGAACAGAAAGGCCAAGGGGACCTGCACCGCATGGTACGTGGCGTCGAAGTCGGTTCCTGGCGCGAGGTCGTGGGCGGCCAATTTCCGGGCGAGTGGAGAACCGGTGGACTCGAAGATGCCTTGGAAGAACCCGCTGAACGGGGCCAGGAAATGATTGAGGACGGGCAGGCTCGTCTGGAAGGTGATGTGGACCGCCGAGGCGAACATCAGCATGCCGCCGACGAACATCCAGAACTCCCGGCTCCACAGGGGGCTTTCCTGATCCGTGCGGGGAAGGTGGCCGAGGTGTCCACGCAGCACGGCTGCGGTCATCAAGGCCAACATGGCCATGACGCAAAGGGCAGGGTCGGCCACGGCAATGCCGATGGCCAGAAGGCTTTGGATTCCCCCGAACACCCACCGCTCTCGACCCGCCGGAAGGAGCAAGGCACAAAACAGCGCGCAGCAGCCGAGGAGGAAGGCGAGCAACTGAGGCAGGATGCCACTGTCCACAAAGCTGTGCACGGAGGTGTCCCCGAGGATGCCACTCTTGGTGAGGAAGGTCGAGTAGACGACGAGCAGGAACGACAGCCCGATCATCAGGTAGGTGGCGGTCACCGCGGTCCCCGGCTTGGCCCGGTTGATCAGCAACAAATGCGCTCCGGCCACCAACACGAGCCACGGCACGAGCGAGCTGTTTTCGACGGGGTCCCAAGCCCAGAAGCCGCCAAAACTCAGGGCTTCATATGCCCAAGCGCCGCCCATGAGGATGCCGGCGCCGAGGATGCCCACGCCAAAGAAGGCCCATGGAACGGCGCGGCGCATCCAGCTGGAGTGGTCGCCCGTCCACAGTCCGGCCATGCCCATGGCAAACGGCATGAGCGTGCTGGCAAAACCGAGAAACAGGGTCGGAGGGTGGATGACCATCCAGTAATTCTGCAGCAGGGGGTTCAGGCCCTGGCCATCTGCGAATTGCGGGATGAGCGACAGGTAGTCGGGGTTGAAGGTCCAAGGAAGGCCGGCATTCTGAGGCTGTTCCCGGAGGAGAAGGAAGGGGTCGAGTCCGAATTGGAATTCCCCGAAATACAGGCCGAGCAGCATGGAGCTGAGGGCGGTCAGGATGCCGCCATGGACGGCCATCACCGGTGCTTCCAGTCGGCCGGGATTGCGGCGCAGGAAGACCAGGGCCAACACCAGGATCCAGCCCATCCACAGCAGGAAGCCGCCTTCCTGCCCGCCCCAGAAGCTCGACAGCATGAAGCCAAAGGGCATGGCGTCGTTGAGGTGTTTCCAGATGTACTGGAATTCATAGCGGTGGCAAAAAATCAGCAGGTAGAGCAGGGCCATGGCCCCGAAAATGCCTGCGGCGTGCACTCGAAATCCCCACCGGCCCATGGCGAGCCAACGGCTGTCAGCATCTTGGCGGACGGCTGCGGTATAGCCGATGGTGGACGCAAGTCCTGCTGCGAAGGCCAACGCGATCAGAAGGCGGCCCAAGCTGGCGGCCCAGGTCCATTCTCCGATGTAGGTGATGTCCACGGTGAAAGGTCAGTTGGCTGCAGTGGCCTCACCGAGGCTGTGCGATTGCTCGTTGTACTTGCTCGGACACTTCATCAGCATTTCGCCTGCGATGAATTGGCCGTCGACGACCCTGCCGTAAAGGTCGATGGACTCGCTTTGTTCCAATCCTGTCGGCTTGGCCTTGGTCAACACCACTTCCCGCACATCACCGTCCTTGTCGCGCATGTGAAACCGGGTCTCCGCCACCGCGACTTCTGGGTCGTAGAGGACGGGGTGTTCCCGGTCCAATGTTCCCGAGACCTTGAATTCCATGCCCGGCTCGCTGAACGCCCGGGCAAAGACGACCGATTCACTGTTGGTGGTGAACACGCTGAACAACGCGCCCATCAAGACGGCCACCAGCAGGATGACGACGATGTTGGTCCGGCTCATGGTTCAGGCTTTGGGGTCGTGCTGTTCAGATTCAAGTTGGCGCAACCTGCGGTCCATTCTCCAGAGGGAAATGGCGAGGCCCGCCAGGATGATCAAGGCCACGCCGGTGACCACGTGGGCCTTTCCGCTTCCAAAGAAGAACCCTTCGAGGGCGTTGGCAAAAACGTGGTGGGTCAGGGTCATGTTCATCGGGTCAACAGGCGGTGTTCAATGCGGTTCATGCGCAGGCGCAGGGTGTACATCCAGTAGCACAGGGCGCCCCATCCGATCACCGCCGGATAGAAGACGGCCCGTAGGCTGTTGTCGAGGTCGTAGCTGTTGAAGCCGGGGTTGCCGTCTTTGCCGGGGTGCAGACTTTCGGTGTAACGCGGCAGCACCATCAACAGGATGACCAGCATGACAAAAGCAAACACGTTGTAGACCGCGGCGATCCGGCCCACACGCTCGTCTTCGCCCATCGCCGCGCGCAACACACGGTACCCCGAGTAGAGCAGCACGGTGACCAGGGCGCCATTGAGCTGCGGGTCGGATACCCACCAAGCTCCCCAGGTGAAGCGGGCCCACAAAGAGCCGGTCGCCAGTCCGAGGATGCCAAAGACCAGTCCGGTGCGCACAGCAGCTTCTGCCCTGTGGTCCCATCGGACATCACCGGTGCGGAGTTGCGCCAAGGAAGCCACGAATCCGATGCCCATGACGAAGAACATGGCGAACCACATGGGCACGTGCCACAACAGGTTGCGGATGCTCTCGATGATGGTGGGCTGGTAGGGAAAGCTGAATCCGAGGCTGGGGGCGATCTCCTCGGGAGGGGGGGCTTGCAGTGAGGCTGGCACCGATCCGACAGCGGCGTCTTCTACGAAGAAGGCGTTGCCCAGGAAGAGGGCGCCGGCTCCCGGTGTAAACAGAAAGGCGTCGAGCGCAGGAGAAGGCATTGTGCTGGGAATCTCTGTGCGGGCCTGCACGCCGTGCGGCGACACGGAGGTCAGTTGGGCTTGGATCAATTCTGTGCCCGACCTCAAGACGAGGGTGTAAGCGCTGGGCTCGGCATTGACGTCGGCGAAGGGCTGACCCACGGCCTTCAGGGCCACATCCTGTGAGCCCGGAGACAATCGAGAGGGAGAGGCTTCGATGAAGCCGGGTTGGAGCGGGGTGGAGAAGCCGCGCAGGATCACGTAGGCCAAGAGGGCCACGCCGCCCCATTTCCACAGGCTGTTCCAGCTGCTCATGCGCGCCAAATGTACGGGAAGAGAATGCACGCGATGACGCTGGTGCCTGTGCTCAACGCCGCGAGGAATAAGGGCAATTCACCGAGCATGGCCACGGGAGTGCCATCAAGCGCCCCCCGGGTCAGTCGGGTCGCGAGGATCAACTGCGGAAGGAGCAACGGAAGGCCGAGCACTGCGCCCAAAGCACCCCCTCCGGTTTGAACTTGGGACGCCACGGCGGTCACGAAGACCAAGGTCGTGGTCATGGACAGGCCGCCGAGCCAAGCCCCGCCGATGAGCCATCCGGGATGCCCCGCAGACTCCGATCCTTCAGGCCATCCGAGGAACAGCACGAAGGTGCCCAGAACCAAGGCCGTCAGTGCCGTGGTGGTCACTGCGGCGTGTGTCAGTTTCCCGAGCATCAGGCCCAAGGGATGCACGGTCCATTGCAAGTAGCGCCGGGTGGCGGTGCGCTCGCGGTCAAACAATCGGCCGACTGCGGTGAAACCGCTGAAGAGGTAGACCAGCCACAACATCGCTGTCCAGGCGCCTGTGGCCGTCTGCCGGTCGGAGGACTGGAAAGCCACATAGACAGAAGCGACCGCAAACAGTCCCACGGCGGCGAGTTGGTGGCCTTGTCGCCACTCCAGCCGCCATTCCATCCGGGTGACGGCCACGGCTGTTTGAAGGGTGCTGCGGAAACCGCTGTTCATCCGAGTTCCAGGCTGGGGATGGACGACGCGACCTTGCAAAACAATTCGGCCATGTTCCGGGCATCATCGATGGCCCGATGTTCGGTTCCCGACCACGAAATGGACTCCGTTTCCAACGCATTCTTCAGCCCAATCTGGTTCTTGGAGGCTTTCCAATTGCTGTAGTGCTTTTGGAAGCAAACGTGTGCGTCGAGCCAGTCGAGTTGGATGTCGTGGAGCTGGGCGTCGGTGTGGAGTTGTCGCTTGTCGAATTCGCCCCAGCTCATCGGAATCACATCCTGGGTGCCAACCCCCATCCAATCCTCGTAGTCCTCCATCACCTCGTCAAACAGGTGGGCGTGGTCGACATCGGATTGTCGAATGGAGGTGAGGGAGGTGCAGAATTTGCTGATGATGGGGTGCATCATCGGGCGGACGAACGCGCAGAATTCAGAGACGATTTCCAGGTCTTCATTGACCTTCACCGCACCGACCTCGATGATTTCGACCCGCTTGGGTCGGCTCGTTCGCCAGCATGTGGCCTCGAGGTCATACAGGATGAACGCCTTCTCCATGAGGCCGCAAAGATAGCGTCCGACGCGCCTGCCGAATGTGAAGGGAAGACAAGTCTCAGCGCCCGGGATTGCGCTCGGCGTGCAGGCTTGCAGGGCGGGTCTCCAGGCCGTGCGCATGGATGATGTGCTCGATGGCTGCATCCTGTCCCGCGGGGTCGTATTCGCTCTTGAGATCGTGTCCGAAAAGCCGGGCCAGTCCTTGCCACATGAAGGCACTCAGTCGGCCTTTCAATTCTTGCACGACGCCAAACGTGGTGCGGTTGGCTTGCCGGTCGATGAGCCGGATCAACAAGATGCCTTCCCGGACCGTCATGCGGCGCAGCTCTCCTTCGAACCGGGCCTTCAGGGCATCCTCCCGCTCGGCGATGGCCATTTTTCTGGCCCGTCCATTGGCCAGGGCGGGCAATTCGCGTTCCAAGGTGTCCATCACTTGCCCGGCGTAAACCGCGTACGGCCAGACCTTGAGGACGCGCCGTTCGAGTCGGCTGTACCTGCGGGAACCGGGCTGGCAGCGGTGGCCTTCTGGAATCGATGGTCCACCGGTGATTTCCGCTTCAGACAGGTGGACCAGCGGGGGCAAGCTGTCGCAATCGGGACTCCAGGCCAATGTGGTGTCGGCCTTCAAACAGAAGGCGACCAACCAAAGCCAGCAGAAATGGACAGCAATCCGCATCGCGGGTTTGGAACGGATTTCCGCACAAAAAGTTGCCCTGGGATGGGCGAGCCGTCAGAGGTCGTATCTGCGGGCCCAGCCGTTGGAAGTGGTTGCGGTGGGCACCTCAGATGCGGATGGGGAAGCAGTTTGCGCATCGAGGACCGCCGTCACTGCCGACCACGGTCCGGCCGCCCTGCGCTCGGAGCGGTAGGCTTCAAATCGTGCAGTGTCGAAGTGCGTTCCCACGAACCCCGTGTCGAAGCGGCCCGATGCAAATGCAGCGTGGTCCAGCACATATCGGCCGAATTCCAAGGTGGTCTCCAAACCGTGGATGTGGTATTCATCGATGGCGCGGCGCAAGCGCTCGATGGCTTGATCTCGGTTCATTCCATGCGCACAGAGCTTGGCGATCATGGGGTCGTAGTAGATGGAGATGTCGTCGCCTTCCTCCACGCCGGCATCGACCCGAATGCCCGGCCCTTCCGGGGCAATGTGCGTTCCGAGTGTCCCGGTGGACGGCAGGAATCCCGCAGGAACGTCTTCGGCATACACGCGCAGTTCGATGGCGTGGCCTTGGATGCGGAGGTCTTCTTGGCGCAGGCGCAGGACTTCTCCCCGTGCGATGCGGACTTGCTCCTCAACAAGGTCGACCCCGGTGATCATCTCCGTGACCGGATGCTCCACTTGCAGGCGGGTGTTCATCTCCAGGAAATAAAAGTTCCGCTCAGCGTCCACCAGAAACTCCACCGTGCCGGCTCCGACATATCCGCAGCTGCGCGCGCAGTCCAATGCGCAGGCCCCCATGCGCTCGCGCAGGGCCTCGTCGAGCAAGGCGGAGGGTGCTTCTTCGACCACCTTTTGGTGGCGCCGCTGGATGCTGCATTCGCGTTCGAACAGGTGCACGCCGTGGCCATGCTGGTCGCAGAGCACCTGGATTTCGATGTGGCGCGGCTCGGTCACAAACCGCTCCAGAAAAACGGCCCCATTGCCAAATGCGCTTTTGGCCTCGCTCATCGCCCGCTCGGTTTCGCCGCGCAATGTGGCCGGATCATGTACCACGCGCATTCCTTTTCCGCCGCCGCCAGCACTGGCCTTGACCATCACGGGAAAACCAATCTCTGTGGCCAAGCGCTCCGCTTCGTCGAGGTCCGTCACCTCTCCATCGGACCCTGGCACAAGGGGCACATTCTGGCGTGCCACGGCTTCCTTGGCGGACAGTTTGTCGCCCATGGTGCGGATGCTCTCCGGTTTTGGGCCAATGAAGGCGATGCCGGCTGATTCCACCGCTTCCGCGAATGCGGCGTTTTCACTGAGGAATCCATAACCGGGGTGAATGGCGTCGGCGCCAGTGGCCCGGGCTGCATCGAGAATGCGGTCCACCACGAGGTAGCTCTCAGCGGCGGTGGCCGGTCCAATGTGAACGGCCTCATCGGCATAGCGGGCAAAGGGCATGCCGGCGTCGACGTCCGAGTAGACAGCGACGCTGGGGATGCCCATGCTGCGCAAGGTGCGCATGATCCGCAGGGCGATTTCGCCGCGGTTGGCGACCAGGACCTTGGTGATGGGCCGAAGAGAAGTCGGGTCAGACATGGTGCCAAAGTTGGGGCACAAGGTCCGATTGGGTCACAGGGGGTAACGGCGGGCAATCAAGGCCTCGAACCACCGTGCCGGCAAGGCCCGTTTCAGTCGAATGGCCAGCCGTTGGAGCGGGGGTGCGACGGTGACGTAGAGCGGGGGGCGCGATTGTCCGAGCAGCCGCAGGACCGCTCGGCCCATGTCGGCGGGGTCCTTGGCGTGGGACACTTCGGCATTCACCGCCTCGCACACCTCGTCAAATCCGGGATAGACCTCGGCATTGGGGTGGGCCACCTTGAGGCGGTTGTTGTTGATCGCGGTCTTGAAGTCCCCCGGGCGCAGTACCGTCACCTTGACCCCGTGACGGGCGAGTTCCATGCTCTGGGCTTCGGCCATCAATTCGACCGCAGCTTTGGAAGAGCAATACACCCCACGGAATGGCAATCCGACCACGCCAGCCACGCTGCCCACATGGAGGAGGTGTCCCTTGGAGGCGATGAGGTGCGGGATGGCCAAGCGGCTGACGGTGTGCAGGCCCACCACATTGGTCCGGTAGACCGAGAGCAGTTCCTCCTCAGAGGTGTCGCCCATGGCTCCCATCATGCCGATGCCGGCGTTGTTGACCACTGCGTCCAGCCTGCCATGGATGTGGATCACTTCGGCGATGGCGGCTGCGACGGAATCCGGGGAGGTGACGTCGAGCTGGACCATGCCCACTGTGCCCGGTTGGGGCTCGGTCTGTTGCACCCGACGCCCCGTGCCCCACACGATGTGCCCTGCTTCGGCCAGCGTGGCCGCAATCGACGCTCCGATGCCCGTCGTGGCGCCGGTGACGAGGATGACGTTGGCCTGATTCAAAAAGGAGGTGGGCATGGGGAAAAAGAGAGGGCAAGCGATTCCCATCGCACCGCTACGACCACCTGCCCTTGCTGCCTTCCGGCCCTGGGGGATTCAGTGGGAGCTGGTCGTGGGAGACTTGCCCTCCGCGGCAAATGTAGCGCAGGAAGGGGGGAAGTGTATTTTCGTCGGGTCACATCTTTCGCCAACATGTCCAACCCTCCGGAATCCGAATTCCCATCCGCCCAAGCCGACATGGCTGATGGCCCTGGCACCGCCCTTCCGGCGGCGCTGTGGGGACACGCCCTGGCTGGCAGCCTGTTGGTCATGGCGGGCTATGTCATCGCTTACCTGATTCAATTTGATTGGCTGTTGGGGAATTGGTCCACGCCCTATGTCTTGATGGTGGTCGTCTCCGTCATGGTGATGGTGCTGTTGACCGTCCGCCGCGAAGAAGGCGGATTGACATTGGGCCGCGGTTTTGGGCTTGCACTCTTGTCCGGCTGGCTCGCACGCATCGGTTACAATGTGTTCATGTTGTTGTTTTTCAATCTCCTCCGGCCGGATTTGGCAGCGGCTTACGGGGATTTGGTGCTGGAAAAGTCCATGGAGGCGTTTGCGGCGTTTGGGCTGGACGGCGGCATGCCCTCTGAAATTGAGGGGATGTCCATGGAGTCGCTGATCCGTGACCAGGCTTTGTGGTCCCTGACGCCATCGGGCCAATTGGTGGATGCGTTGACGGGCATCGTCTGGGTGGCCATCGTGGCCCTCGTCGTGGCCGCCATTCTTCGCAAGTCCGCGTCCACGTCGGCGTTCAAGGGGTGAGCGGCTGTATCTTTCCGGTTCCAACCCAATGAACGCCCTGTGGACACGCATGACTTGATTTCTTCGGCTCGGCCCGAGCTCGATTTGAGCATCGTGGTTCCCCTGTTCAATGAAGAGGAGAGCCTGCCGGAACTGATGGCGTGGATTGACCGGGTCTTGCAAGGGCGTGACTACGAGGTGGTCTTCGTGGACGACGGCTCCACAGACCGTTCATGGGACGTGGTGCAACAGCTCAAAGCGGAGTACCCTGAGCGCGTGGTGGGCCTCAGCTTTGCCCGCAACCAAGGCAAGAGCGCGGCCTTGCACACGGGTTTCCGCGTGGTGCGTGGAGCGGTGGTGGTCACGATGGATGCCGACTTGCAAGACAGCCCCGACGAAGTGCTGGAATTGGAGCGCAAAGTGCTTGAAGACGGCTACGACCTCGTGAGTGGCTGGAAGAAGAAGCGCTACGACCCCATCAGCAAGACGGTGCCGACCAAGCTCTACAACTGGGCCACGCGTCGGGTCAGCGGGATTCACTTGCACGACTTCAATTGCGGACTCAAGGCATACCGCCGTGAGGTGGTGCGCGCCGTGGAAGTCAACGGAGAGATGCACCGGTACATTCCAGTGCTCGCGAAGCAGGCGGGGTTCTCCAAGATTGGAGAGCAAGTGGTGGAACACCGTGCGCGGAAGTACGGCACGACCAAATTTGGCCTGGAGCGTTTCGTCAATGGCTTTCTCGACCTGCTGACCATTGCCTTCATCGGGCGGTTTGGTCACAAGCCCATGCACCTCTTCGGCGTGCTCGGGACCCTCATGTTCTTTGCCGGTTTTGGGGTGTTTGGTGTCATTGGTGGGTACAAGTTGTGGGCAGTCGGCCAAGGGCTGGAGGCCAAGAACATCGCGGACATCAGTGCGTTTTATGTGGCCTTGGCCTTCATGGTGATGGGGGTGCAACTGTTCCTCGCCGGATTCCTCGGCGAACTGGTCACGCGAAATGCGCCGGGCCGGAACCACTATTTGCTGAAGGACCGGATTTGATTCCGGCTTGGGGCCAATCAAGCGATGACCCCACTGCCCAACACTTCCTCGCCAGTTTCGGCGTCGTGCCATGCGGCAAATTGTCCGGAGGCGATGCCGCTTTGCTCGGTTTCAAAAATGAGGGTGGCGGGTTGGCCCAGTTCGCCCAGTCGGAGGGTGGCCGGCTGAAGCGGCTGCCTATAACGGAACCGGGCCAGAACCTTCATGGGCATGCCCGGGGCGGGAGCGCGGTCGGGACGGATCCAATGCACGTCCTCGGCGGCCATGGACAACCCCAAGCGGTGCAGCCCCGGATGGCGGTCGGACTCTCCCACATACAGGGCATTGCGTTCCATGTCCTTGCCAATCACAAAGAGGGGCTCCACGTGGCCGCCCACATTCAAGCCCCTTCGCTGGCCGATGGTGAAGAAATGGGCGCCGGGGTGCGTGCCAATTTCCTGGGCATCGCCGTGTGAGAAAACCGGGGCCGACCACGGCTGGGGACCGGGCTGAACGGCGGATGCCGGCACTTCGAGGATGGGGCCGTGCTGGACCTCGAGTTGCTGCTGGAGGAACTCGGGCAATTTGACCTTGCCGACGAAACACAGGCCTTGGCTGTCCTTCTTGTTGGCCGTCGGCAACCCGATGTCCTGTGCGATCCGCCGGACTTCGGGCTTCTCCAGCTCGCCCACGGGAAACAGGGCATCGGCCAATTGTTCCTGTTGGACTTGGCAGAGGAAATAGCTCTGGTCCTTGTTGCCATCGACTCCGGCGAGCAGCTGGTGCATGCCATCTTCCGTGGTGCTGCGGCGACAGTAATGTCCGGTGGCCACTGCATCTGCGCCCAATTGCTTGGCTGCAGCCCGAAAGAGGTCGAATTTGATTTCCCGATTGCACAAAACGTCGGGGTTCGGGGTTCTCCCTGCCGCATACTCCGCAAACATGTGGTCGACGATTCGTTTGCGATACGCATCGGACAAATCGATGACTTGGAACGGAATGCCCAAGTGCTGTGCCACGAGCAGTGCATCATTGGCGTCGTCCACCCACGGGCACGCATTGTCGATCGTCACGGAATCGTCGATCCAATTTCGCATGAACAGTCCGATGACCTCATGGCCTTGCTCCTGGAGCAAATGCGCGGCGACACTGCTGTCCACCCCGCCGGAAAGTCCCACGACCACGCGCATGGTGCGAAACTAAACCCAACAGCAGAGCGGAAGTGCGTTGGCTTGTCGATATTGTCCCAAACTGAGGTGGGGTCCAGCAATTTTTGCTCGGTCCAGCGCCGAGGGGCAACCAATTGTGCGTCGTTTCGTCAACCCATCATCCAACCTTCCTCAGAAGGACCAGCTGAGAAGCTGGATTCGACTCGCGCAGCAGGAGGATGTCCGTGGACAACAATACATCTATGAGGCGTTTGCCGGACGGATGTTGCTGGCCATTCGACGGTACATCCCAGGTGAGCAGGAGGCGTTGGATGTGCTGCAGGATGGGTTCATCAAGGTGTTTCGCAACATTGGCGGATACACGTTCAAGGGGTCCTTCGAGGGGTGGATGAGGCGCATCATGGTCAACCTGGCCATCGATTCGCTTCGGGCGGCGAAGCACTTGCAGTGGGTGGGAGAGAATGAGGAGATGCTCGATGTGTTGTCCGATCCGGTGCACCCGGACGCGGAAACCGGCCCGGAGTGGTCCGGTTTGACCCAAGCGGACATCCTCGAGGCCATGGAACGGTTGACGCCCATGTATCGGGCCGTATTCAACCTCTATGCCATCGAGGAGTACAGCCATCGGGAGATTGCGGCAGAACTCGGCATTTCCGAGGGCACGTCGAAATCCAACTATGCCAAGGCACGGCGCAATTTGCGGCTGTGGCTTCGGGAGAAATTGAAGATGCAGTGAGCGAAGAACGAGACGACAAAAAGAAGAAGCCGGCGGGGGGCTTTGAGCAAGGCCTTCGGTCTTCGTTGGGAAAAGCTCCGGGACTGGTGGCGCCCAGTTGGGCCACCATGCAAACGGCGATGGCTGGCGGTGCAGCGGGTGGTGCGGCTGCCGCCTCGTGGCGTTGGATCATCGGACCCGTGGCGGGTGCGGCCATGATTGGGGGTGCCTTGTGGTTCACCGAGCCTGTGGACACGTCTTCGCCCGTTGAAGAGGCGGTGTCGGTTCAAGCCGCGATCGACGAAAGTGAATCTCCAGAGGTCGAGGTCACCACCGAACAAGATGAGACTGTGGTCGAATTGTCCGCTGCTCTAATGGCTGACGCGACAGAGCGTGGGGTTGAATTGGAGGCAGGGCCATCACCGGCCTCATCGTTCACTTCGGACAGGTCCAGTGCGGCATCCTCCGAGGAAGCTGCCATGACGGAGAACGTGGAGGTGGTGCCTGTGCCGGAGAACTGGGAAAGTTTGCCCGCTGAGCGTGCGGCTGCATTCGGTGTGGATGTGTCGGCGGCGTGTGTGGGCACCGAAATCGGGTTCCGCATGGCCCGTCCCATGAAGGAGGTTCGGGTCTTGTGGAATTTCGGAGACGGCCAATTCAGCAGTGATGCGGCTCCGCAACACACATTCAAGGCACCGGGAACGTACGACATCACCTTGAGCGTGACCCGAATCAGTGACGGCCTGATTCGCACCCGCACCATCGAAAACCTGGTGACCATTCATCCACGGCCCGAAGCCGATTTCACCTGGGAAGTGCCGGCGACGGCAGCATCATTGCCGACCATTTCTTTGCGGGACCGCAGTCGGGATGCCGCATCGGCCACTTGGGTGGTGGACGGCGAGTCGACATTGGCGGGCGATGCTGTGTCCTTTGACCTTCCCAGGGTGGGGCACCACACCATTCAATTGGTTGCCAGTTCGCCGGAAGGGTGCCAGAGCGTGGCCAGCCATGATGTGGAGGTGGGCAGCCGTTTCGGGCTGGGCGCTTCGGCCCGATTCAGTCCAGATGGCGATGGCCGGTATGACACATTCTTTCCGCGGAAATTGATGAATGACGACCTCTCTTTTGTCTTTCGAGTCGAAGACAAGGCGGGGCACATTGTCCACGAGACCACGGAGGTTCAGCCTTGGGATGGCCACTTGCCAGAGGGCGGTTGGGCCAAGGCTGGCGAGCGTTTTCAATGGACTGCCATCGTTCAAGGAGAAGTCGGTCCATCTTATTTCTCTGACGAGTTGATCGTCGAATGAGCATTTCCCATTGAGATGCACAATATCCCGTGGGATGTTTCCGCGGAATGCAACGAAAGGAATGCCCGGTGGGTTCCACCTTTGCAGCTTACCATGAGCATGATCCGAAACCAGATCCTCCGTGCTTTTTTCGCCCTGTTCCTGCTGATGTGTGCAGGTGCAGCGCAAGCACAATTTTTCATCATGGGCGATGAAACCGTCGAAACCTGTGGTGGCACCTTCGTGGATGCGGGCAACAGCGATGACGGCACGGGCAATCCTTACCCGGATGAAAACTTCACCTACACCATTTGTCCTGACAATCCGGGGGACGCCGTGTCGGTGAGTTTTGTGGCGTTTGGTCTCCAGACCAACCCCAACCCGAACAACAGCGACTATCTGTTCATCTACGACGGGCCTGATGCTGGAGCGCCATCCATGGGCAACTACACGGGCAACAACCTTCAAGGCCTCCCGGTCACGGCCACCGTCAACAACCCCACGGGTTGCTTGACGTTCGTCTTTCAGGACAACGGTCCCGCCAATGACAACGCCCCGGGTTGGGAGGCCAACATCAGTTGCACCACACCGTGCGCGACGCCGACATCGGCCAGTTCCATCGTGGATCCGCCACTGCCCAATCCGGACTCCCTGTCCATCGGGGTCTGCTTGAACGCGCCCATCACGTTTGGGGATGCGGGATCCACGGCTGAGCCTGGGTTCAATCTGGAAAACTGGATTTGGAACTTCGATGACGGAACGATTGACACCCTGAACAACAGCGGCAATGTGACGCACAGCTTCGATGAGCCGGGGGAGTACATCGTCAACCTGAGCGTCATCGACAACAATGGTTGTGTGTCCCTCAACCTGCAGCCATTGCAGGTGTTGGTCAGCACCATTCCGTTGTTCAACAGCGTCCAGAGCACGCCAGTGTGCGCGGGTAGTCCGGCTTTCGTGGACGGCAATCCCGTACAGAGCGTGACGTGGACGGCACTCCCGCCGCAGGTGGTGGCGGGTGAGACTTACCTCGCCGATGGTGCGGGTTTCAGCTACTCCAGTGACCTGAATTTTGACTTCTTTGAAGACGGAGCGACGTTGGAGGATTGCAACGACTTGCTCTCGGTGACGGTCAACATGGAGCACAGCTACATGGGCGATTTGGACCTGACCATCACGTGTCCGGATGGCACCACCGTGGCGTTGATGAGCTACCCGAATGGTGGTGGAGGGGCTTTCTTGGGCGAGGCGGTGGACGATGGTTCAAACGTTCCAGGAACCGGTTACGATTACGGGTGGAGCCCCAATCCGGACATCGCTTCCAACATCAACGACAACGCCAATTGGACCAACGTCACCTACACCGACAATGCGGGCAACGCGGAGAGCAACAATGTGGCGAATCCCGGAATCTACACGCCTGAGGGTGACCTCTGCGACTTTGTGGGGTGCCCATTGAATGGCACGTGGACCTTCTCCGTTCTGGACAACCTGGCCATCGACAACGGCTACATTTTCGAATGGGGCTTGAACCTCAATCCAGCCTTGATTCCGGGCGTAACGACGTTCACACCGACCATCGGACTCAACGCGGACAGCTCGTATTGGACGGGCCCCGGCATCATCAACCAAGACTTCGACGCCAATTACTGCGACATCGTCTTGGACGAACCGGGTTTCTACGACTACACGTTTACGGTCACCAACAACTTCAGCTGCACGTTTGACACGACCTTGACGATCGAAGTCGTGGAAGGGCCGGAGAACAGCATCACAGCCGGTCCGGACCAGGTGTTTTGCGGAGACCCAGTCCAGCTTCAGGGAGCGTTTGTGGGCGGTGGAGACAGCCCTTGTGCAGGAGACCAAGGCACCACGACCTACTGCTACGACAACAACGAAAACACCACGTGGACCTACTGCCCGGACAATCCGGGGGACGGCACGATGATGAGCATCCTGTTCTACGATGGTCAAATCGAGAACTTCTTTGACCACATTCAGGTGTTCGACGGTTCCGACACCAACGCGCCGCAATTGGCGGACTTGACCGGGGACTATCCGGAGACGTCCGTCATGGCCACCAACCCCGACGGTTGCCTCACGGTACTCTTCACTTCGGACGGCAGTGTCAGTTGTGGCTCTGGCACGTATGACGAGGTGAGCTGGTGCGCAGGATGTGGTCAAGACGCGTGCGGTTTCACGTGGAGCTGGGAGCCGCCGGACAACCTCACCAACCCCACCAGTGCGCAGCCGACCGTCAACACATTCGATGGCACGCCCACGGAGTATGTGGTGTTTGTCGAGCCGATCGGCTTGGACAACTGCGCGACAACCGATACGGTGTTGGTGGTGCCCGGCTTCGAGTACACCACGGATTTCAGCGACCCGACTTGCTTGATCACCGACGGAAGCATTCAGATCAACATCAACGAGCCCGCAGCTGAAGGGCCTTGGGATGTGGTGCTGAGCGATGCGACCGGTGTGCTCGAACAACAGAACTACGGAGGTGGATTGCTGGTCTTTGACAATCTCGAGGCGGGATCGTACACCCTCGAGGTGAGCGACCAAACGGGATGCAGCTACACGACAGAGTTTGACTTGGCAGATCCGGAGCCCCCGGGCATCACGGTCAGTCCGGATGACATCATTTGCATTGGTGGATCGGCCGTCCTCACAGCGGAAGCGGAGTCAGGTGGTCCCTATGGATTCAGCTGGACAGCGGGCGGCGAGCCTGTGGCAGTGGGCGCGTCCATTCTGGTCAGCCCAACCAGCACGACGACGTATGAGGTGCAAGGCACAGATGCGGCAGGCTGCATCACCCAACCCGGCACGGTGACGGTGGGCATATACGATGGCTTTACTGTGGGCATCGACGCAGACGACCTGATTTGTCTCGGAGACGAAGTGTTGCTGTCTGCCGTCAATGTGACGGGAGGCGAGGGCAACGGTTATGGCTTCGAATTCACCTACGGAGGGGTCGCCTTTGCGAGCGGCGAAGACGACCAGGTTGGATTCGTGCCACCACTGACGGGCGAATTCTGCGTGACGGTGTCCGAAGCGTGCACCACGCCACCGGTCACGGCGTGCATGGAGGTCGAAGTCGAGCAGCCGTACGACCTCACGCTCACAGCGGACACCACGAAGGGGTGTGTGCCAGAGGCGATTCCGTTTGCTCACAGCATTCCGTCGGCGTATGTCCAGAGTGTGGCTTGGGACTTTGGCGATGGCGGACAAAGTGGTGAGGCGGCTCCGGTCCACATTTTTGACGAGCCTGGCGTCTATGACATCTCCCTGTCGGTCATCACCACGACCGGATGTGTGAACACCACCATCGAAGACAACCACATCGTGGTGTACACGCCGCCGAGTGTCGGCTTCGACGCAGGTCCCCAGCCCACGACGGCACCGGATACGCGCATCGATTTCACCAGCAGCGTTTCCCCGAATGTGGTCCAGTGGGACTGGACGTTCATCTTGGGCAACCCGGAGGCCACGAGTTTTGAGCCGAATCCCACCTACACCTTCCCCATGGGGCAGGGTGGCATCTACCCGGTGACGCTCGCGGTGATCGACACCAATGGTTGCGAAAGTCAGGTCACACGCAACATTGAGATTTTCGACTTCTTCAATGTGTTCATCCCGAACAGCTTCACGCCCAACAACGACGGGTTCAACGACCTTTGGGCGGTGTACGGCACGGACATTGACCCCGACCGCTTTGAGATGTGGGTCTACAACCGCTGGGGAGAAGAGGTCTTCCACACGGAAGATGTCGAGACGGGTTGGGCAGGACAAGCCGACGATGAAGTCATCGATCCCAACGCCTGGTATTACGCCTTGGATGGGGTCTATGCGTACCGCGTGGTGCTGTACTCGGAGTCGACCAATGAGAAGCGAGAAATCAAGGGCTTCATCAGTTTGACCCGATGAGCGTCTGACAAACTTGAATGAAAAAGGCCGCCCAAACAGGCGGCCTTTTTCTTGCGGCAATGCGAAGCTGAAGGTCAGCTGCCTGCTTCGGTCCAGCCGAGCAGGTCGTCCATGGTGCCGGTGGCGACCGAATGGTATCCCGGCCGGGCTTTGCCGTAGATGTCCAAGGCCATGTCCATTTGACCGGATTCCTTCATGGCGCGGTACAGCGGCGTCAGGAATTTGCGGCGCCCCACCTCGATGAGGAAGGCTTCGAGCCGGGGATAGGTCGGCGCGTAGTGGCTGCGGATGGCCTGTTCCATCCAAGCGAAGAGGACCTCGTTGTTGCCTGTGGCACTGATGTTCCAGGCGGCGTCGAGCTCGGTCAAACGCGCTGCCGGGGTGTCGTCCGCCAGGTTGGACAGGAACCGATAGCGCTCTTGGTAGACCCACTCGTTCCAGGGCAAGTCTGACGTGGCGAGGTCCTTGGATTCCCAACTGGCCAGGGCTGCATCGACGCGTTCAATGCGGGCGCTGGACACCTCGGGACAATTGTCCGGAAGGCCGGGGCCATAGATCCACTCGTCCAAGCGCACGGCTGCGAGGTCGGCTTCATCGGAGAGCAGGGTCTCCTTGAGGTAGGCCACGAACCGCTCGGTGTCCATGCCCTTGAAGGCGTAGGTCTCGAAGTAGTTGGACAGCCAGGCGTCAAAGCGCTCCCGACCCACGGTGTTTTCCATCAACCGGAGGAAGAAATACCCCTTGTCGTAAGCGATGGCCGTCATCCCATCATCCGGGTCGCGGCCCTGCAGGTGGAGCTTGAGGTGGGTGTCGTCGGGATTCAGGTCGCTGATGGCGTCCACCTCGTCGACCAGGCCTTGATAGCTCAGCGTGGCCAGCATTTCGCTGACATCGCGGCCATAGACCGCTTCCATGATGCGCTGCTCGAAGTAGACGGTGAACCCCTCGTTGAGCCAGAAGTCATCCCATGTGGCATTGGTCACGAGGTTTCCGCTCCAGGAGTGGGCCAATTCGTGCGCCACCAGCGAGACCAACGACCGGTCACCAGCGATGATGGTCGGGGTGGCAAAGGTCAAACGCGGATTTTCCATGCCACCGAAGGGGAAGGCCGCCGGCAGGATGAGCAGGTCATAGCGTTCCCAGGCATACGGGCCGTAGAGGGCCTCGGCGGCGACGAGCAATTGCTCCATCTCCGCAAATTCATAGGCCGCAGCATCGATCAAGTCCGGCGTGGCATAGACGGCACAGCGTTCGCCCACCGGACGGAACTCCACTTCGCCCACGGCCAAGGCCAGCAGGTAAGCTGGAATGGGCTGGGCCATGCGGAAGGTGTACCGGCCATCTTCGGTGATGGCGGTGGGGTTTTCAGCGCTCATCAGCGCCATCAGGCCTTGCGGCACCGCAACCGTGGCGTCATACGAGAACCGCACGCCAGGAGAGTCTTGGACCGGCACCCAGGTGCGCGCCAGGATGGCCTGGCTCTGGGTGAAGAGGAATGGAGCGCGGCCCCCTTGCGCCTCCACCCACAGCAACGCGTTGGCATCGGGGCTGGAGGTGTACGCAATGGCCACCTGCTTGGCCCCTGCGGTGAGGGGAATGGTCAAAGCACTGCCGATGAAGGGTTGGGCCTCTCCCAAAGTGAACGTGGCGGCCGCGCCATCTACAGAGACGCTGTGGATGGTGAGCCCGTGGGTGTCAAAGACAATGCGCTCCGCGTCGGCCGACGTCTCGATGTCGTAGGTCGCTGTGCCGGCAATCGTGCGGGTGTCGAAGTCCACGGCGGCGTCCCAATTCAAGTGGACAATGCGGGCCTCTGCGGGCCGGGAATAACTGTGGTGGTCGGTGACTTGGTTCATGGCAAGAACGCGTTGGGCCTTGGCGTTGGAGGTGTCATCTTCTGTGGCGGCAGGCGCTCCGCAGGCGGCGAGCAAGGTGCACATCCCGAGAAGGCCGATCGACCAGCGACCGGCGGAGGGGGTTGAATTCATGGGGGCAAATTACGCCCGTCCCTGAAGCCCCCGCAGGGCCACCACGGAAAGGAGGGTCCCGATGGCTGACTTGAGGGCGATGGGGCGTGCCAGTCGCTCCAACAACGCTGCCACATCCAAGGTGGCATCAAAGCGCATTTGCCAGGGCAATCCGAAAGTCAGAATGACGGCGTGACCGGCGACCATGCCCAGGGCCACCAGGCCACATTGGTGGCGCAGAGACCGGGCCTTTACACGGTCCACCAGAAGTCCGAGCAGAAAAGTGGCGATCGGAAAGCCCAGCAGGTAGCCCCCCGTCGGACCTGCGATGACCTCGAGGCCGGACCGGTGGTCCGCAAACACCGGCAAGCCCATCGCACCCGCTGCCAAATAGACCAGCACGGCGATGAGTCCGGCACGCGCACCGAGCATCAGGGGAATCCAGCACACCAGCAGCGACTGCAAGCTGAGCGGCAGGATGCCGTCCATGTCGATGGCGATGGGCCCGAGTCCCCCGAGGAGCAGCGCGCCCAAAAGGGCTTGGAGTCCCCAGTGGATGCCCAGTCCGCTCAAGTGTCGCGCCAGCATCAGCGCTCGCCGCCTTCGCTGCGCCACTCTTGAAGGGTGCCGCTGGAGAGTTCAACCCGGTTGTTGGACCGGTCCGCGTCGGCGGTCAGCCGGGCGGCGTCCACTTCCACCGTGCAGCCCGGCAAGGAGGCGGGCAGCGTAAGGGTGTAGGTCGGGTGTGTCCAAGGCCACGCCTTCTGGAGCGATTCGCCTTCAGACAAGGGACGGTGCCCTTGGGTGACCACTTGCGGGATGTGGTGGTCGGTGATGTTGCCGCTGGCATCGGTGATGCGCAGATCCACAGGCAATGGCAGCCGCCCCACGCGCTCCAGCGTGATGGTGGTGCTGTCCGCGGTCACGACCACGCTGCGGACGGCCACATCCACATGGTGGGTGGAGTGGAGCATGTATTGGAAGTAGGTGTCCAACTCCAGGCCGCTTTCGCGCTCCATGACCCGCTTGAAATCCACGGGGCCGGGGTGCTTGAAAGACCATTCGTCGAAGTAGCGCAGGATGCCGGCATTGCGGGCCTCCACGCCGATGACGGCTGCGAGTTGGTTCAACAGGACCTCTCCCTTGGAGTACGCCCCGGTGCCATAGGCGCGGTTGGTCACATAGTGGTCCGCATGGGTGGCCAGGGGCTCTTCACCGCCGTCCCGCACGAGGTTGAGGTATCCGCCGTACGCCCAGTAATGCGGCTGGTCACGGGACTCGTTGAACTCCTCCGCGAGGAATTCCGATTCGATCCACGAGGTGAATCCTTCGTCCATCCATTCGTGCAGGCTTTCGTTGGTCGCCAAGAGGCCTTGAAACCAGGCGTGGGCCATCTCATGGGCGGTCACGCCGACGAGGCTGCGCAGGTTGCGGTTGCCGCGCACGAGGGTGCACATGGGGTATTCCATGCCGCCGTCTCCGCCTTCGATGACGGTGTATTGGGGCCAAGGGTAGGAACCCACATGGTCGGAGTAGTACTGCATGGCCCGGGCTGCGATCTCAGGCAGTTCATCCCATGCGCCGTAGGTGGTGTCGGCTTGGTGGATGAAGTGGAGCAGTGGCCCGTCCTCCATTTGCAGGGTCTTGTGCACAAAATCCGGGTCTGCCGCCCAGGCAAAATCGATGACGTTCTCCGCTTCGAAGTGCCAATCGATCATGCCCTCCGAAGGGGTGGGGCCATCGCCGTAGCCGTGTCCGCATTCCTCGGGATTCTGCAGCACACCGGTTCCGCCGACCATATACGCGGCCGGCATGTGGATGGTCACATCGAAATCGCCCCAGACGCCGTGAAACTCCCGGCCGATGTAGGGATTGGTGTGCCAGCCGTGCTGGTCGTACTCGCAAACCCGTGGGTACCACTGCGTCATGCTGTACTCGACGCCTTGGGCGTTCATCCAGCCGGAGCGGCGGATTTGGCGCGGAACCTGCGCGTCCCACTCAAGGTGGATGCGGACTTTTTTGCCAGAAGCGAGGGCCTTGGGCAAGTCCAACCAGCCAATGGTGCCATCTGTCGTGAAGGTGGCGCTGGCTTTTCCCACTCGGGCTTCCTTGACCATGATCCAACCCCATTCGTCCTCGGGAAGGTGCACAATGCGGTCTCCGACACGGGGGTCGGGATCGGCAATGTTGCGGCTGCGCACGTCCATCATGCTCTCCGGTTGGAAGGCGTTGAAGAACAGGTGGAATGGAATCCGGTCCAGCGCATCCGGGCTTCGGTTGACGTAGGTCAGGTCCATCACGCCCGCGTATTGATGGCGCTCCACGTCCATGGTGATGTCCATGGTGCACTGCATTTCCTGCTGCCAGCCGGGGTATTGGGCCAAAGCGGAAAAGGAACAAGCGGCCATCAGAACGGCAGCGAAAGCGGGGAAGAAGCGAAGGGAGTTCATGGAAAGGGGAAGGTAGCCATCATCCAGCCTGCAGGCCGGCTTTGAGGTAGTTGCGCAGGGGCGTGGCGGCCTCGAAATGGGCCATCACCACGTCCATCAAGTCGTCACGAAGGAGGGTGTCGGCCGGCAAATCGGCCATGTAGTAGAACTGCTTGTGGTAGAGGTGGGGGCAGGACTCGGCCGCGTGCATGAATTCCTTGGGCAGCCTTTTGTTTTGATCTCCCAAGACCGATCCGTAGTGGCGAACAAAGGACTCTTCGTGAATCAAGTCGTTGAACACCTGCGGATTGGCCGCCATTTGTTCGCGCAACACATACAGGTCGTCCTTCTCCATCCAGTAGGCGCCACCTCCGATTTGGAGCCGGTGCGCGTCGGCGTGGATATAGAGCCCCGGATCACTGGACTTCTTCCCTCCGGGCGCAATGCCCGCCGAAGCGTACGTCTTGTACGGGGTCTTGTCCTTTGAAAAGCGGGTGTCCCGATGGATGCGGAAAATGCACTGCTTGGCTTCTGTCTCGGCAAAGTCGGGGTCCCGCTCCGCGCAGGCTGCGATGACCTCGGTGACAAAGGCCTTGAATGGATCTCGGATGTGCTGTTCGTAGTCCTTCTTGTGCGCGGCGTACCAGTCCCGGTCATTGTGGGCCTCCAAGCCGGTAAAAAAGGTGTGGAATGCTGGCGAGAAAAAGGGCATGGCGCAAAGAAAAGGGAACGGTCAAGGGCAAGGCAAAGCGTCCTCCACGGCATAGATCATGATCCGTTCTGACGAATTGATGGGGTTCAATCGCTCCAGCCAGCGGTCAATTCGGCTGGACTGGATGGTGGTTACATAGCGGATGCCGGGAAGGTCGGCTTTGTAGGCTTGGACGGCTTCGGCGAGGTGCTCGCCACCTTGGAACAGCAGGAATTCCGGTGGATGGGCACACCAACGTACGGTGACTTCAGCGGGGGCTTCCCCGCGCCCGTCCCGGCGGTTGTCGATGTGATACACGTCCCACCGGCCCATGTAGAAACGCGGTGGCATGGCCCCGCTGTCCACCTGGATCATGGCGAAACGTTCGGCCCCAGCCTCGTACAGAAACGACATCGCTTGTACCCTTGCCCGTTTGGCCTCATAGGTTACGGTGCCTGCAATGAGAATGACGTTGAGTCCCCAAAACACCCCCCACAAGGCCCGCTCGAACCGCCCGTGGCGCTGCCACCAGGCACTGCGGTTTTGCCACGCGTCCCAACCGACGGCGCCGAGCACCAGCAACGCCGGGACGACCGGCAGGATGAACCGCTCTTGCTTGTTGACGAACGCGCTGTGGAACACCAAGAATACCAGGACCGGCAGGGCGACGCGCCACCAATTGGTCGGGGCCGACTTGCCCCGGTGGAAGGCCCCCCACAGGATCATCACACTGCCGGGCGGGACCAACAGGCCGAGCAACGTCAGGATGTACTGATACCAGGGGCCGCTCGGGTAGTTTCCGGCGTTGTCTTGATTGTAGGCGATGTAGGCGCGGAGCTGGGCAAAGGGTTCTCCCCAGACGAACCAATCGGTCGCTTGGGTGAGCGAGAAGGTCAACAGGGCGACTGTGCCGACCTGGATCAAGGCCTGCGCTTGTCGCTGCACCAAGAGGACCGGGATGAGCCCCACGCCGATCAAACCGCATTGGAATCGAAAACCGGTGGCCAAGCCGATGCCGATGCCCGCCAGAATGGCCTGACGGGTGCGGATGCGACCGGATTCGCTGAGGGCCCAAAATGCGACCATGAGCGGCGGAATGCACACCATTTCCACCAACTGGTGGACCGAGAGCAAGGGCCAGAAACCACCGGCGGCCATCCACCACGCTGCGGTCACCGCGACCGATTTGCGGTTCGGGGCCATCCGGCGGGCCAGCGCGTACGCCCCCACAATCAGCAGGGTGCTGTACAAGCCGTGGAGCACGCGCAAGATCCAGGCTTGATTTTGGGGGGCCGTGATGCCCAGGCCGGACATGGCTTTGAACAGCAGGAATTGGGTGCCGGGATAGGCGAAGTTGGCCGGGTGGGGCTGTGGGTGTTCACCTTGATTCCAAGGCAGCCAGTTGTTGTAGTCTTCCCCTGAAGCCCAGCTGGCTGCCACTTCGACCACCAGAAAGTGGTCGTCGTGCATGAGGTAGCCCGTGCTGTAGGATGCGGCCACCAGCCGCAGAACCAACCCCAGGATCAGCGGGGCCAACAGGGGATGCTGCAGCCAGGAACGGTTCACAGTCCGATTCCCCAATCCTGTCCCCGTTGAAGGTCTCTGCGCAAACGGGCCATTTGCAGGGCGGCCACGGCGGCTTCCACCCCCTTGTTGCCATGGCGACCTCCGGAGCGGGCGCGGGACTGTTCGATGTTGTCGTCGGTCAGGACACAGAACACGGCGGGTTTGTCGGCCTCCATCCCGGCGCGCAGGACGCCGGAAGATGCCGCTTGGCAGACGTAATCGAAGTGGGCGGTTTCGCCACGGATGACGCTGCCGATGGCGATGACGGCATCACAGCGGCCATGGGACAACAACCATTGGCTGGCCAAGGGCAGTTCGAAACTGCCGGGCACGTCCCGGGTGACCACGTCGGTCACCCCCACCTGTGCGAGGACGTGCAATGCACCGTCCCGGAGGGCGTGGGTGATGTCAGGGTTCCATTCGGCCACGGCCAAACCGATGCGGAAGTCCGCACAATCTCGGAGTCCCTCCACGTCAAAAGCGGAGAGGTCGTGACCTTCTGTGGCCATGAGGGAATCAGCCGGCGATGGACGCAGCGAGGCCCTCGGCGGTCGCCTTGAGGTTGGAGGACGGGTAGTCCTTGGCGATGCGGCTCAGCTTGGACTTGGCACGGCCATTGTCGCCCAACTCCAAATCCACCAAAGCGCCCTTGTACAGGGCGATGGGGGCGAGGTAGTCCTCGCCGATGGAGCTTCCAGCCATGCTGGCAGCGCGGTCAAATGCGCTGGCCGCAGCGTCGAAGTTGCCCAGCTCGACCTCGCAGTCCCCGATGTTGATGGTGGCCAACGTCGACAGGATGTCGTCCTGGAGTCCGGCACCTTCAAAGGCTTCGATGGCGCCTGCGAAATCGCCCTGCTGACGAAGCAGGATGCCCGCTTCATATCCGGCACGGGAGGCGGCTTTGGTGCCACCGTGGTTGTCGATGACCTCGAGCAGGCCAGGGTAGAGGCCATCCCCGTTGAGGGCGAGGTCCACGCTGTCCATCATGAAGTACTGCTCGGCGCGCCAAACGTGCTCGTTGGCTTCCAGTTCAGCGGGTTCCACCATGAACTTGCCGTAGCCGACCACGCCGACGATGACGACGGCCACCGCGGCGATGGCGATGATCAGGTTGCGGCTGTTGTTTTCAATGAACTGTTCCGTCTTGTCGGTCAGTTCTTCAATCGGAGCGCCGGTGTTGTTGTCTGCGGCCATGGAGGTCGATGTTGTCGTTCTTGATAAGCTCCGGAATTCTCCGTGGAAAAACCCGGGCCACATCCGCGGGCCGAAGCCCACTTTTGCGGACGGCAAAAATAGCCAAAGTGACCGAGTCTGAGACTTCCCCCACACGCATGCGCCTCACGCGCCTGCAATTGCTTGACTTCAAGAATCACGAAGAGGTCGAGCTGGACCTGTGTCCGCAGGTCAATTGTCTCCTCGGGGACAACGGAACGGGCAAGACCAACGTCCTCGACGCGGTGCATTACCTGGGCAACGCCAAGGGCTATTTCAACCCGATTGACTCCCAGAACATCCGGCACGGTCGAGAGGCTTTTCTCGTGGAAGGGTCTTTCGCCTTTGACGAAGGGGCAGGTGAAGAGCAGGACCGCGTGGCATGTGCCGTGGCCAAGGGGCAGAAGAAGCTGCTCAAGCGCAATGGCAAGGCGTACACCAAGTTGGCGGACCACGTCGGGCGCTATCCGGTGGTGATGATCGCCCCGGCGGATTCGGAGCTCATCCTCGACGGCAGTGAGGTGCGCCGGAAGTGGATGGACATGGTCATCAGCCAATATGACCGGCCGTATTTGGACCGCTTGATGCAGTACCAGCATCTGGTGCAGCAGCGCAACAATTTGCTCCGCTATTTCGCCGAGAACCGGACTTGGGACGAAGCCCAACTGGAGCCTTGGGACGAACGGATGGTGCCGTTGGCGGAGTCCATCGCGGAGGAACGCGCGCGCTTTTTGGAGGAGTTTGTCCCGGAGTTTGACCGCATCCACCAAGGCCTTTGCGAGGGGCGAGAATCCGTGGGTATGGTGTTGAGCACCCGGGTGGAACCTGGACAATTCACGGCCGCCTTGATTGACGCCCGGGAGGACGACCGCCGGTTGCGCCGTTCCACCGTGGGCGTGCACAAGGACGATGTGCTGTTCCGCCTTGGGGAGCATCCGCTCAAACGGTTCGGCAGCCAGGGCCAACAAAAGACGTTCCTGCTGGCGCTGCGGCTCGCGCAAGTCGAGCATTTGGCGCGCCGGGTCGGGCGCCGCCCCATCCTGCTGCTCGACGACATTTTCGACAAAATCGACGCCCACCGCGCAGGCGCCTTGATGTCGACCTTGGCCGGAGAGCGGTTCGGTCAGGTGTTCATTTCGGACACCGATCCGGAGCGCATTCCCGGACTGCTTCGGGAGGCAGGGGTTCCCTTTTCTGCATGGCAAGTGACCTCGAAGGGGGTGTCGGAAAGCACAGGCGCCAATCCAACCGCCACACCATGAACCGCCCGCGCCGAAACCGGAACCGCGCCCCGAGAAAGGGGGAAGCCCAGTCATTGGGCGACGCCTTGAACCAGTGGCTGGCGTTGTCGGGTCATGGTGTGCGCCTCAAGGAGGCAGAAGCTGAGGCGGCCTGGCGAGAGGTGATGGGGGAAGCCGTGTCTCGCAAGACCCGCTACCTGAAGGTCCGCCAAGGCGTGTTGACGGTGGAATTGGATTCCGCTCCGATGAAAGAGGAGTTTCTCATGGCCCGCTCTCGAATTCGCACCTTGATCAATGGCCACCTCGGCTCGGAGGTCATCCGCGAGGTGGTCATCCGCTGAGTCGGCCTTGCGCGACCGCCGTATCTTCGCCGCCCCATGCGCGTGCTGATTTCCTTCGTGACCCGCTTTGTCCCCCGGCATCAGCTCCAGAGGGTGGCGCACATCGCCTTGCAAGCCTGCTCCCCGTTTCTCCGGGGCCAGCGCTTCGAAGACCCCATCAATGGCAAGCGCTATCGCAAGTTCCTGTCTTACGGGCGTGGGGCGCGAAGCCGTCCCAATGCCCTCGCGCCGGACACCTTGAGTTTGGAGCGGCACCGGGCCGTTTGGATGTACCTCACGGAGCACAGCGACCTGTTTGCCGGTGGCGGCGGTCGTCGCATGTTGCACCTCGCCCCCGAGTACTGCTTCCTCAAGCGGTTCAACCGGATTGATGGGCTGGAGGTGGTGCGGGCCGATTTGGTGTCGCCATGGGCAGACGTGCATTTCGACGTGCACGAGATCCCCTACGAGGATGCCCACTTTGACGTCATCATGGGCAACCACCTGATGGAACATGTGGCCGATGACCGCAAGGTCATGGCCGAGTACTTCCGGGTCATGAAACCGGGCGGTTGGGGCATTTTCCAGGTGCCGATGGACCGCAACAATGCCGAGACCCTCGAAGACCCCAACGTGACCGACCCCGCCGAGCGGGAGCGTCTGTATTGGCAGAGTGACCACGTGCGGCTGTACGGCATGGACTATGCCGACCGCTACCGTCAGGTCGGATTCGAGGTGGAGGAATTGGACCTCGAAGCCCTCTTCGGAAAGGAGCGCTTCGAGCGATGTGCGCTGGGCCAGGAGCGCTACTTGCAGATTGTCCGCAAGCCCGCTTGATTCAATTCCAGAACAGCACTTCGGCCGGGCGCCCGGATGCCGTGGCGCGCAACAACCGAATGCCGCTGCCCGTAGGCTGCCACCATTGACCGGCTGGCAGGTCGTGGCGGCTCAGGATTCGGCCTTGGAGGTCCACCACTTCAATGCGGGCAGGCATGGCCGACACGATGCCCGCGCCCCGGCGCTCGAGGATGGGCAGGCCCGCCTCGAGGACGGGAACGTCCGTGAATTCCCCGGCGCATTGTGACGCGAAAAAGTCCCACAAGACGGCCGTGGCTTCCACATCCTGGCTCCCCCAGACGCCAAACCAGTCGTGCCCACCGCCGTTGACGCGGTAGTGGTGAAACTCTTGGCCGCCTGGGGCACCCGCGTAGCGCAGAAAGTCCACCGAGGTGTTGTCGTCCGCTTCCAGGTTGGGCAGTGCGGTTTCGTCCAAAGTGGTCGTGCCCATCAGTCCGGTCCAATGCCCGATGATGTCCGGCACGCTGGCCTGTCCCCAACCGCCGGCTCCCACGCCGCCATCGTAGGCCACCGTTTCGTCGTCGGTCCCGTGGAGGTGGACCACCGGAACCACTTCGCTCGGGGTGCACCCAAAATCGGCCGCACTCATCGCGCCGGTCACCGATCCCACTGCGGAGAACACCTCGGGGTGCTCACAGGCCAGCGAGTAGCTCATGTACCCGCCATTGGACATGCCACAAGCATACGTGCAGGAGTCGCTCAGACCGTGCTCGGCTTGCAGATGCTGGACCAAGGCCACGAGGAAGCCGTGGTCGTCGGTGTCGCTGAACCCGATGTTGGCATTCCAGTGGGGGATGCCAAAGTCGTCTTCGGTCCCCTGCGGGAACACCGCGACGAAGCCCTCTTCCTGGGCAAGCGGCGTGAATCCGCTGTAGGCCCGAATCAGCTGTGCGCTGCTGGTGTAGCCGTGCAGGACCACCACGATGGGCGCTCCGGCCGGGATGGGGTCGGGCCCCTCCATGTAGTACGTCCGGAGAAGGCCGTTGTGCTCAAATTCGAGCTGCGCGGTGGTGATCAAGGGGAGGGCCAGCACCAGCGCAAGAAGGGCTGAATTGGGATGGAGGAGGAGATGCGACATGTCAAGGATGAGAAGTGGGTTTGGGCGAAATCTGTTCAACCCCGTGGATGTCCAGCAGACTTTGGGTCAGGGCTTCCGCATCGCCGGCGGCCACGGCGATGTCGAGCAAGCATTGGTCGGTGTAGCGCTCTCCTGCGATGTCCGCACCCGCTTTTTGAACGGCTTGCATGACATGTCGGGTCAGGCCAGGCGCGTACCCAAAGGTCATGGGCAGCTTGAGGATGTTTTCTGAAAGCCCAGCATCGGCGACGGCCAACCGTCCGGCCTCGCGGTAAGCTTCGATCAGTCCGCCCACGCCCAATTTGACGCCCCCGAAGTACCGCACCACGGCGATGAGGCTCCAGTGAAGGTCGTGTGAGCGGAGCACCCCGTGAATGGGCGCGCCCGCGCTGCCTCCGGGCTCCCCGTCGTCGGCCGCCCGAAAACGGTCTGGTCCGAATTGCCAGGCGTAGCACACGTGCCGGGCGGCGTGGTGGGCTTTGCGCACGTCTTCAAGGTGGGCCTGCACGGCCGCCTCGGCCGCCACCTCGTCATGGAACGGCAAGGGGAAAGCGTATCCGTGGAACTTGCTGCCTTTGGCCTTGAACAGGCCTTCACCGGTGCCGGCGAGGGAAGGGAACGTGTCGCGGACCACCCTCAGCTCACCGGGTTGAGCGCCACGCTGAACACTTGCACGGTGTGGGGGTCCCGGCCGGCGAAGAATTTGTCGAGCGCCATCAGGATGTTGCCTGCGCTGAAGTAACTCGTGTGCAGCTCGGTCTCTCCAGCCACCCGCCATTGGATGGTGTAGCTCTGCTCGCGGTCGCGGTGGGTCTGGGTGTACTCCAGCAGGGCTTGCAAGGCTTGGACCCGGCTGGACCCTTGCGCTGTGTGAAAGAGAAAGCGGTGTGTGTGCCTCGGGTTGTAAGTGAACAGAGACAACCCGTGAAGCCCGTCTTGCTCGTCCCAGACAAATTCGATGTGGTCATCGGCATAGCCGAAGTAGCTCCGCAGGTCTTGGAGCAGTCGGTCTTCTGTTGCGGGGTCGAGGCTCATGAGGTGGGGATTTCGGGCAGGGCGGTCGAATCGGGGGTGTATTCCGGGATGTGTTGGACCAAAGCGGTTCGCACCTGGTCATCGGTCCACTGGCCCGTTCGGCTCAGGGTCAAGCTTTCCATCACGGCGTCGTGGTCCACGGAGGTCCGCGCTGCCCGGAGGATTTTGGGGTGGTGCGTGGGAAGGAGGTTTTCCTGACCGCTCATGAGTTCCTCATGCAGCTTTTCCCCTGGGCGGAGCCCCACAACGTCCACTTGAATGTCCTGGCCTTCCACCAGCCCGGCCAGGCGGATCATGCGGCGTGCGAGGTCGGCAATCCGGACGCGCTCGCCCATGTCAAAGACGAAAATGTCATCGCCTGCGCTGGTGGCGGCAGCTTCCATCACCAGCTGGACGGCTTCCGGAATGGTCATGAAATAGCGCGTCACGTCCGGATGGGTCAAGGTGATGGGGCCGCCACTTTCGATTTGTCGCCGGAACAACGGGATCACGCTTCCGTTGCTGTCCAGGACATTGCCGAAGCGGGTGATGACGCACTTCATGTCGCCCCCTTCGCCCACGCTGCGGACGGCCAATTCCGCCATCCGTTTCGAGGCTCCCATCACACTGGAAGGGTTGACCGCCTTGTCCGTGCTGACCAGGACAAAGGAGGCTGCACCGGACGCCTTGGCGGCTTCCAAGGCATGGGTCGTGCCGAGGACATTGGTCTGCCAGGCCTGCAGGGGTTGGCGCTCCATGACCGGCACGTGCTTGTACGCCGCGGCGTGGTAGACGATGTCGGGTTTGAACGTCTGGAACGTGGCGTGAAGTCCGTCTGCGTCGCGGACATCTCCAATGCAAGCGCGCAACTTGTCGGCCTCAGTGCCGAAGCGGGACCGGGCGAGCAGTCCCAAATCGTGCAGCGGCGTTTCCGCGATGTCCAACGCCAGCACCTCTGAGGCACCGCGGGCCAGGGCTTGGAAGACCAATTCGGAGCCGATGGATCCAGCACCGCCGGTCACCGCAACGCGGGCGCCTTGAAGTTGTGCCGAAATGGCCGAGGCGTCCAGCTGGATGACGGGGCGGCCCAGCAGGTCTTCAATCCGCACATCGCGCAACTGTCCGGCACTCAATTCACCTTGGATCCAGCGTTGGGCGGGCGGGACGTCCATGACGCGCAGTCCGAGCTCCAGCGCGGCATCGGTCACCGCCGCTTTGCGCGCTGGGGACAGGTGCTGGATGGAGACGATGAGCCGCTGGGCGTTGACGTTGCGCAGGACCCGGGCGGCATCACCGGCCGGATGGATGGGGGCCCCGTCGATGCGCTTCCCTTGTTTGGCGGGGTCATCGTCGAGAAAGGCGACCACCTTCAGGGTGTCGGCGCTTGGCCGTTCCACAGCCTGTTTGGTGATGATGCCAGCTTCGCCTGCCCCGAAGATCACAACGGGCGTCGGGCGCGCGGTCTGGAAGCGTTCATAGACCGAGCGGACGGTGATGCGGAATCCAACGAGCAGGATGGATGAACCGAGCAATTCAATGGCCACGACGCTCAGGGGAATCGGGTAGGGGCTTCCCATGCTGTGGGCGACGAGGTCCTGGGCGAGGAACAAACCGGTGCCCGAGGACAAGGCGAGCAACACCCGTCCAGCATCGCGGGTTCCGCTGAACCGGATGATGCCCGCATAGGTCCGGAACACCAGCATGGCCAGCGCACGGATGATGAGGTAGGCCGGGAGGAAATGTCGGGCCGCGTGCAGTTCGTGTGCGGGGATGTCAAATTCGAACCGCAGGGCGTAGGCTGCACCCAGGGCCACAACCCCCAGCGACAGGTCGATGGAAAAGATGGCCCACCTCGGGACAATCTGGGGTCGGGACCGCAATGTGTGCAACAGGTTCATCATCCGATGCCGCAAGATACCGCGGGCGTCTGCGGGGCGTTTAATTTCCCGGAATTCATGAAGTGTTTGCGGTCGATTTGGATGATTCTGGCGGTGGTCTGGTGTGGCATGGGCCTCACCGCTGTCGCCCATGCGCAGGAAGTGGACGTGGTGGCGTTGGAAAAGGCGGTTCAAAAACTGGCCAAGGATGTGGAGCCCTTCGACAAGGATGCTGCCCGGTTCTTGGAGCGCAAACTGATGCCGCTCTTGGTGGCTCCGGGAGCAGACACGGCCATCACCTCGGTGTTCTTGGAACGCCTTTCCCAGCTCGAAGCGCGCAATTTGGGCGCTTTTCCCGAGCGTTTCGGGTACGCCAGAAGTGTGCAGGCGGCGTTGGCTGGGGACTCCCTTCGCATTCCGTTCGCTGCTTGGGATGCGGCGGTCGAGCGGGCCATGTCCGAGCGCCGGTGGGCCTCCGACTTCACGCCTTTGCTCACGGTGGGCAAGGATTTGCTGTTGGAGGGCACCTTTCACCAAACCCAGAGTGTCACGTGGTCTTTTGAGGGGCCAATGGCGATGTCCTTGCCGGAGAAAGGTGCACCCCGTTTGTTTCTTGGCCCAACGGGCACCTTGCAGGCATTGGCCAAAGGGGACACCCTGATTGTGCACCGAACTGCCGGAGAATACGACTACGCCAAAGAACGCTTTGAGGGCCGAAGCGGCCGCGTGGATTGGGGCCGATCGGGGTGGAATCCCGAGCGGAATTTTGCCGATTTCGATGCCTATTCCATTCGCCTCAAGTCGCCCAGCCTGACGGTGGATTCAGCGCGATTCACGACGGAGTTGTTTCCCGACCCGCTCCTCGGACAGTTGACCGACAAGGCCCGCGTGAGGCGGCGGGACGAGAAGACGGGGGCTGCCACGGATGCGGCCCGTTACCCCAGGTTTGACACCTACATCAACCGGTTGTCCATGCCGGACATCGTGCCAGGTGTCGATTTCCAAGGAGGACTCACCGTGCGCGGCGCCGAGCTTCAAGGCAAAGGCAACGAATCTGTGCCAGCCACCCTCGATTTCCGGCGAGGCGATACGGTCTTTGTCCAATGCAGGGCGAACCTGTTTGTCTTGCGGTCCGACCAATTCAGCGGGCAGGGCGTCGAAGCGGTTATCCGATTGGATGGGGACAGCCTGCACCACCCCGAGCTCAACCTCCGCTTCAACCTGGCCGCACAAAAGCTCTCCTTGCTCCGCACCGACGAGGGGCTGGGACCGCGCCCGTTCTCGGACTCCTACCACAAGGTGACCTTGGATTGTGACGTGGTGTCCTGGCGGATGGGGGATACCCGACTGCGGCTGGAAGGCCCCCCGGGTGCGAGCCGGTCGACCGCCATCCTGTTCAGCGAGGACTTCTTTGAACGGGAAATGTTCCAGGAGATGCAGGGCATCGATCCGGTGCACCCCCTGGTGCGCGTGCGGAACCACGTCAAGGGTACGGGGGACAGCACATTCACCAGCCTGGAGTTGGCGCGGGGCATCCGATTGAGCGAGGTCAAAACGCGGGCCATGATGATCCGGATGGCCCACGACGGTTACCTGGAAATGGACTTGGAAACCCGAGAAGCGCGGGCCATGCCCAAACTGTTCGAGGCCCTGGCCAATGCGGCGGGCCGTCGGGATTACGACGTGCTGTTTTTCCGTTCGGAGGCCATTGGCGAGCCCCATGGCGAGATCAGCCTGCTCAACAACCAGCTGAAGGTCAACGGGGTCAGCCGCGTGGACGTGTCCCGCGACCGGGGGGTGGTGATCGAGCCGCGGGACGGCCGCGTGGTCATCGGCGAGGACCGGGACTTTGAATTTGGCGGCGGCGTGCGTGCGGGCAACCTGCAGTTCGACGGGTCGGACTACGCCTTTGATTACGAATCCTTTTCCATTGAGCTCAATGCGGTGGAGCAATGCAAGCTCAAGGTCAACGACGAGGAAGAAAAAGACGCCCGCGGGAGGGCCAAGCGCAAGCGCGTGCGCAACGCCCTCGAAAACATCGAAGGGGTCTTGCGGGTCGACGTCCCGATCAACCGCAGTGGTCGCCTGAGCGAGGTCTACCCCCAATACCCGGTGCTGGTCACCGAGGCGCCGAGCTACGTCTACTGGGACGATGCGGCCATCGAGCAGGGCGCTTATGAGCGGGAGCGGTTCCGCTTTGTGGTGGAGCCCTTCACCCTCGACAGTCTGGATGCCCTGGGACGTCAGGAGTTGGTCTTCGACGGGACGTTGGAGTCCGGCGACCTCCTGCCGCCGATCGAAGAGCGTTTGCAGGTGATGGACGACCTCTACCTCGGTTTCACGACCAGCACCCCCAGCGGGGGCTACCAAGTGTATGGGGGAGCGGGGACCTTTGATGAGGACTTGACCTTGAATGGCGGCGGTCTGCAGGGCGGCGGAAAGCTCGATTTCCGCACGGCGCATGCGGAGAGCGACCGGTTTGTCCTCTTGCCGGACAGCACCAAAGGCTTGGCCCGGACTTTCAGCAACCGCGAAAGCACAGGGCCGCCTCCGGTGCCGGAGGTGCAGGGCGAAGGCGTGTCGGTGTTGTTTGAGCCACGCAAGTCGCAGATTTCCGCCCGCTCCGAGGACGTGCCCATCCGCTTCTTTGAAGGCGAAAGCGAATTGACCGGGGCGCTCACGTTGTCGACCACGGGCATGACGGGAAAGGGCGACATGCGGTTCAATGGGGCCACCTTGGCTTCGGAAGCGTTTGACTTCGACCGCCGCCGCATCCTCTGCGACACGGCCGCTTTCCAGCTCGACCAGCGCGTCGAGGGGGCGCTGGCCTTCAAGACTGACAACGTGCATTGCACCATCGATTTTGACACCCGCATCGGCGATTTCGCCTCCAACGACGGGGAGACCAAAATTGACTTGCCCGCCAACCAGTACCTGTGCTACATGGACGAGTTCAAGTGGTACATGGACAAAGACGAAATGGAAATGGCCTCCAATCGGGAGCCCCTCAACGACTTCGTGATCGACACCGACGATGCGGTCTCCCTGTCCAACTTCTACAGCACCCGGGCCGATCAGGACAGCCTGAATTTCCTGGCGCCCACGGCCATTTACGACATCTCCGAGGCCGTGATTTCCTGCGAGGAGGTCAAGTTCATCCGGACAGCCGACGCGTTTGTGGAGCCGGACAGTGGCAAGGTGGTCGTCCGTCGGCGGGCCCAAATGGACCAGCTGACCAAGGCCGTCATCGTGGCCAATGTGGTGTCGCGCCACCACCGCCTGTTCGACGCCGACGTCAACATCCTTGGACGGTACGATTATGAAGCCCGGGCCAGCCTGTTTTACGTCGATGAAAACGGACTGGAGCAGTTGATTCAACTCGAGACCGTTGAGGTCGACACCAGCGGAGAAACCGTGGGGCAGGGGACCATCCCGGTTCAAGACGGATTCAGCCTCAGCCCCTTCTTCGGGTTCTCCGGCGCGGTTCGGTTGGCCGCGGCCCGGCAACACCTCGAATTCGACGGGGCGGTCTCGCTCGAGGCGGCCTGTCCGGAGACCGACAAGCAACAGCTGCTGTTTGACGCGGTGATTGACCCCAAGGATGTCCGCATTCCATTGGACACGACCCTGAAGACACCGCTCATGGCCCACCTCGGTGTGGGGGCCTATTTCCGGGATGTGGATGAACCCGGTGGCGGACCCTACGG
>CBFHWV010000001.1:0-74415 GCA_965659565.1 uncultured Flavobacteriales bacterium | reverse complement strand
TTGAAGCAGCGCGCAGTGGGCGGTCTGTCCAAACCACTGTTTGCGTTTTCGGGCCACAAAGCGGTAGCCCCAGTCTCGCAGCGGCCGAGGTGCCCACCGAAGGGCTTGCAACCATCGCCACGGCGTTCGGAGCTCCTGTGCAACGGCCAAGGCTGCATCGGCGCCGTCCTTCACCTCCCCTTGTTCACCGATCCACAAGATGGAGGCCTGGTGCCCATGCCACATCGAGCCTGCAAGTTGGCTGTCGGCCGTTGCAGAATCGAGCGAGGCGAAGCGGATTCGGGGAGACCGCTCATGGGCCAGAATCCACAGGACTGCGCGGTTGCACAGCACACATTCCCCATCAAAGAGGAGAATGGGGCCAGTCAGGGGATCCAGGTTTGCCATTCGAGGCGCAAGATCGGCCTTGATCCAAAGCGCAGCGGTATCTTCGCGCGCCCGGAGAAGTGCCAGAGTGGTCGAATGGGCCTGACTCGAAATCAGGTGTGCCCTCACGGGTACCGGGGGTTCGAATCCCTCCTTCTCCGCCAAAACCCGGACCGCCAAGTCCGGGTTTTTTACTGCCATGTCAAAACCGTGTACCTAGTATACATATGACTGATTGTCAATATGTTGTGCGGATATTTATCCAGGTCTGATGGTGTGGTTTGGGCCTTCGGGATTTGCTTTGAACCATGACCATGGGAATCCCCACCGAAATCAAACCATCCGAGAGCCGGGTGGGCATGACGCCTGCTGGCGTGTTCGAATTGACCCGCCGCCAACACGCCGTCATCGTGCAAAGTGGCGCGGGACTCGGGAGTGGATTTTCCGATGGGGATTGCCTCGAGGTAGGAGCCGAAATCCGTCCGGCCATCGAAGCTGTGTACGCTGAGGCGGACATGATTGTGAAGGTGAAGGAGCCAATTGCGGCGGAGTATCCGCTCATCCGAAAGGATCAGGTGGTCTTCACCTACTTCCACTTCGCTTCCTCCGAGCCGCTGACCCATGCCATGGTCGAGAGTGGTGCCGTGTGCATGGCTTACGAGACGGTCGAAGCCGAGGACGGCTCACTCCCGCTGCTCACTCCGATGTCGGAGGTGGCCGGACGCATGGCCATCCAGCAGGGGGCCAAGTATCTCGAGAAGCCGCGCAAGGGCCGTGGCGCACGTGACCAACATGGACCGGCTTCGCAGGGTCAACGACATCATGCCCCACCATGTGGTGACGGAGTACTCCAATGCCTACAACATCCGGCAGGCGATTGCGACGCATGACCTGATTGTCGGTGCGGTCCTCGTGAAGGGCGGAAAGGCACCCCATCTGATCACCCGGGACATGCTGTCTCTCATGCGGCCGGACACGGTCATCGTGGACATCGCTGTCGACCAAGGCGGTTGTGTGGAGACCACCCGTCCGACGACCCACGACGACCCGGTCTACATCGTGGACGATGTCGTGCACTACAGCGTGGCCAACATGCCGGGTGCAGTTCCTTACACGTCCACCTTGGCTCTGACGAATGTGACGCTGCCATATGTGATTGCGCTGGCCGAGAAGGGCTGGCAGACGGCTTGTCAGGAAGACCCTGCCCTGGCGAAGGGGCTCAACATTTGCGGGGGGGACATCGTTTACGCGGCGGTGGAGCTGGCCTTTGCGGCCGTCTGATCCGACTGCCTGCGGCAGGGAGCCGCATCTTCAAAGGGTGAAGTTTCTTGCCCGCTTTGCCCCTCTCGCCGTTCTGGTGATGGGCGCCCTGTCCTCCGGTCATGGCGTTGGCCCATTTCTGTATGGCCATAGAGGACGAATGAAACTTTGATGGTCAACCGTGGCTCGGACTTGCTTCCCGCCAGAATCGGAGACTTGCACCGAGGATCTGGATGGCGATGGATGGGTCACCGTTGCGGACCTCTTGATGGTGCTCGGGGCCTTTGGTCAGGCTTGTCAGGAGTGAGCTTCGTCCGTTGAGCCGTATCTTCATTGGAGCACCTTGCGTCATGCGCCACCTCTTCCCCACCCTTTCTTTTTTATTGGCCACCCTGTGGCTTCCCGCCCAGACCTGGACATTGTCCTGGAGCGATGAGTTCAATGGAACGGCCATCGACAACACCAAGTGGGGCTACGACATCGGGACGGGGGCCGCACAAGGCCTTTGGGGCTGGGGCAACGGCGAGCTTCAGTACTACACCGATGACACCGACAATGCGGATGTGGTCAATGGTGAATTGGTCATTACGGCGCGTCAAGAAAACTTCGCCGGCAGCAACTACACCTCGGCGCGGTTGGTGACCCGCGACAAGTTCAGCCAGACCTATGGCAAATGGGAGGCGCGGATCGATCTGCCCACCGGGCAAGGGATCTGGCCCGCGTTCTGGATGCTGCGCGAAAACAACCCGTGGCCCGGCGAAATCGACATCATGGAGGTGGTCGGCCACCTGCCTGGCAACTGCCACGGCACGGCCCACTGGGGCGAGGTCGGCAATGTCCAGAGTTCAGGGGGCGTCATCACCGCTCCCGATTGGACCACGGACTTCCACACCTACACCGTTGAATGGTGGCCGGACCACATCCGATGGTCCGTGGACGGGCTGGTCTACTTCGAATTGGACCGCACGCAAGTCACGCCGGCCAACCCTTGGCTCTTCGCCGAGGACTACCACATGCTGCTCAACGTGGCGGTTGGAGGCCAGTGGCCGGGCTCTCCCGACGCCACGACGGTCTTCCCGCAGGAGATGAAGGTCGACTGGGTGCGGGTCTACGAGCATGTGCCGGAGCCGCAACCGATCACCTTCCGGGTCGACCTCTCGCAAGAACCCATGGGCCCAGGCGATCAGGTTTACGTCACGGGCGGGTTTGACGATTGGTCGGGATCGACCCACGCCCTGACCAACGCCGGCAACGGAATCTGGACCACCACTTTGGATTTGCCGCAAGGCATCCACGAATACCAATTCACCGTCAATGGTTGGGGTGGCTCACAGGAGTCGTTCTCCCCTGGCGCCGAAGGGACCTTGACCAGCTACGGGGCCAATGGAGATCCCTTCGTCAACCGCTTTGTTGACGTGGGATGGGAAGACATCGTCACCGATGCCGACTGCTTCTCCTCGCCCGATGCTTGTCCTGGGTCAGGCGGTCCAGGGTGCACCGATCCGGATGCGGCCAACTACGCTGCAACGGCGACGGCCAACGATGGCAGTTGCGTGTACGACGTGACCTTCAAGGTGGACCTGTCCGAAGCCGGTGCCGGCGGGGCCACAGCTTACGTCAATGGCACGTTCAACAACTGGTGCGGCACGTGCAATCCCATGTTTGACCCCGAAGGCGATGGCATTTGGGAGCGAACGCTCGCGTTGTCCCCGGGGGACCATGAATTCAAGTTCACGACCAATGGATGGGCAGGATTGATCGAGGAGTTTTCGGTCGGGGCCCCATGCACGAACACCACCGATGACGGCCCGAATGTGTACACCAACCGCACGTTGAATGTGGGGACTTCGCCTGTGGACCTCGAAGTGGTGTGCTTCAACAGCTGTGAGGGTTGCACACCTGCGCCGGTCGAATTCCACAATGTGACGTTCCGGGTTCAGATGTCGGACCCTTCGTTGGATGCGGTGCTGGAAGTGGCGGGAGCTGAACATTCCATGACCCCAGGAATGTGGGGCTCGATGGAAGCGACCGTTTCCGTGCCGGGCGGTGAGCCGTTCGAATACCGGTTCGGCACGCCAGCGGGTCCCCTGGGCATCGCTTGGGAATCCGTGTCTGCGCCCTGTGGGAGCAATGGGATGCGAACCGGCATGGTCGAGGCGGATGCCGACTTTGGCGTGGTCTGCTTCTTTTCGTGCACGGCTTGTCAGGGCTGCGCCAACCCGTTTGCAGCCAATTTCGACCCCCTGGCTGATCCGAATTCGCCCAGCTCGCTGTGTGAAGGGCTGGCGCAATCCGGTTGCACGTATGCCGGCGCGGAGAACTACTCGGCCGCGGCTCAGTGGGACGACGGGTCTTGCACCTTCGCTGCCGCTCCAGACGACTGTCCCGACAACAATGGAGACGGCCTCATCGGGGTCGGAGATGTCCTCATCCTGTTGTCGGCTTTCGGCGACACCTGCGACTGAAGCCCTCCCCTTTTCTCTGGAACTTGAGCAACATGGCTGCAGAACACCAGGACCGTTGGTCTTTCCTGATCAACTTTATCAAGCACCCGCTGCGCAATGCCAGCGTGGCGCCGAGCAGCCGCATCGCGGCGCGCAACATGTTGCGTGGCATTGACGTCGACGCCCTCACCCATGTTGTGGAACTGGGCCCGGGCACAGGCAGCTTCACCCGCGAACTCTATGAGCGCCTGCCTGAGGATTGCAAAGTCCTCGTGATTGAACTGGACCCTGGCTACGTCGCCCGTCTGCAGGAGCAATACGGAGACCGCTTTGAAGTGGTAGAAGCGAGCGCCCATGAATTGGACGTGCTCGTGGCCGATCGTGGATGGCCCAAAGTGGATTTGATTGTCTCGGGTCTCCCCTTCACGCTGCCCCCTGAAATCCGCAAATCCCTGTGGAGTGTGCTCCAGGGCCGGACGGACCAAGGCACCACCTACCGCTGGTTCACCTACATGCCGCCCATCATGAAGTGGTATTACCGGCAATTCAACATGCACCTCGTCCGCCGGGTCTGGGCCAACCTCCCCCCGATGTGGATCTACTCGGTGAACTGAGGGTTACTTCCGCTTGCGGCGGTTGACGATCACGAGGACAGGAAGGGCGATGGCCATGACGGCGAAAATCATCATTGAATTCATGCCTCGGAAGGTCGGGGCCGGAGTGGACGGGATGGCGATTGTCCGACGGACTTATTGGGGCATTTCTTGTGAATGGGGCCTGAATTTGTGGGGTTGGAGGCGCAACCCATCCGGGCACGGAGCGGTTCCTTCTCCGTACATTGCAATGCCTTGGATTTGAACCGCAACCTGACCCTGTTTTTCGCCCTGTTGGGGCTGAGCATGATGTCGCTGCCAGCGCAGATTGTCATCAACGAATTCTCTTGCTCGAATTATTCCCTCAACATCGCGGGCAACAACGAGGACTTTGTGGAGCTCTTCAACGAGACTGCCGGGCCGGTGGACATCGGCGGCTGGCACCTGTCAGACCGTGTCGACAACCCCACCAAGTTTGAAATTCCAGCAGGCACGGTCGTGCCGCCAAATGGATACCTGGTCATCATGTGCAGCAGTGAGGCCCAAGCGGGCAACCTGTATGCGGGCGGATTCCTCAACACCAATTTTCGCATCCACCAGTGCAAGGATGAATCCGTGGTGCTGTCCGACGCGATGGGTACGATCCTCGAGAGCTACACGTACGGCACGGACATCAGCCCCAACCAGGAAGACCACAGTTGGGCCCGAGAAACGGATGGGGCTGGCGACTGGAAAGTGTGCACGGAACCCACGCCCAATGCCAGCAATGATGCCGTGGGGGCCTCCATGTACGATGGCTATGCGCCCTTGCCCGTGATGGGGGAGGCCCCGGGATACAGCGCGGCGGCCATCAATTTGGACATCTCCGGTCCGGCCGGCATGGACATCTACTACACGTTGGATGGCTACAAGCCCACGGTGGGGTCGCTGTCCTACGTGGCGCCGATCGGGCTGTTCGAGACAACGGTGGTTCGGGCCATGGTGGTGGATCCGACAGGGGCTTTGGCGCCCAGCTTCGTGGAGACCAACACCTATTTCTTTGGCGATGACAGCCACACCATTCGCGTGGTCAGCGTGAGCGGCGATGGATTGGAAGACGGAGCTTGGGTCGGAGACGAGCCCATGCACATTGAGTTCTTCCACGAGGACGGGACCTTCTGGGTGGAAGCCGAGGGCGATTCCAATGAGCACGGCAACGATTCCAATGCGTATCCACAAAAGGGATTCGACTACATCACCCGCGATCAGATGGGCCATGACGATGTGGTGGACGCAGAGCTGTTCCACCTCTCCAACCGCGGCAAATTCCAACGGTTGATTTTCAAGGCGGCAGCAAACGACAACTACCCATACTCCGGCGGCGCGCACGTGCGGGATGCCTACTGTCAGACATTGAGCGCCTTGGCGGATCTCCATTTGGATGAGCGGACCAGCGAGAGCTGTATCCTCTATATCAATGGCCAGTACTGGGGGGTGTACGAATACCGGGAGAAGGTGGACGACAGCGACTTCACCCGGAGATACTACGACCAAGGTCGATATGACATCGATTTCCTTAAGACGTGGGGGGGCACCTGGGAGGAGTATGGTGATGGCGCCGATTGGTATGACCTCGTGGATTTCATCACCACCAATGACATGACGGTGACGGCCAATTACGAGCAAGCAGTGAGCGAGCTCAACGAGATGTCCCTCATCGACTACTTCATCCTGAACAGCTACGTGGTCTGTGCGGACTGGTTGAATTGGAACACCGCTTGGTGGCGTGGACGCAATCCGGATGGAGACGGACGCCGCTGGCGCTACGCCTTGTGGGACTTGGACAACACGTTTGGACACGGTGCCAACTACACTGGCCTGCCGGATACCGGCGCTGAAGCAGACCCGTGCAACCCAGAAAACATGGGCGATGTCGGCGGTCAGGGCCACATTCCCGTGCTCAATGCCCTGATGGACAACGACGACTTCTGGGCGACGTACATCAACCGGTGGGCGGACTTGGGCAACACGCACTTCACTTGCGACAACATGCATGCCGTGCTCGACAGCATGATCGGTGTGATTGAACCGGAGATGCCGCGTCAGATTGAACGTTGGGAGGGCGACCTCGCCGCGTGGGAATCCGCGGTGCAAGAGGTCCATGACTTTATCGACGAGCGGTGCAACGAGACCGTGCTGTCCGGCATGGAAGACTGCTACGATGTGGAGCCGGTCGACTTGACGGTGCTCATCGATGGCTGCGGCGAAGTGGAGCTGAATTCCTTTGACATCACCCCCGCCATGGTGCCCTTCACTGGCTGGTATTTCGCTGGGGTGCCCATCTCCATGGAGGCCGAAGAAGAATGTGAAGGTGCCGAGTTTCTGTATTGGGAAGTCCTCGACGGAGATGTGGTGATCGCGGACAATCAGGCCTTCTTGATTGAGCTCGAGCTCACGGGCAATGCCACGATTGTGGCGCACTTCGGGGAGCCTGTACCGCCTGAAATCGTGGTGTTCGATGTGGAACCTGCTGGCGTCGGTGACATTGTGGTCAATGGCGTGGTGGCCGGACCCTACCCCGACGGGTTCGAGCTCTTCGATGGCGACCACGACATCTCGGCTTCGGCTGATGTCTGGTGGGCGTTTTCACATTGGAGCCACACCAACAATGCCATTCTCCCCGATTTGTCCGCGTCGGATGCCACGTTGATGGTGGACACCGGTGGGGCTGTGACGGCGCATTTCGAGTATGTGGAGCACGTTGATCTGGAGGTCGACGTGGTGCCAGCTGGTTCTGGAACGGTGGATGTGGTGGGCCGCGCGCTCGTCTCCGACCATTGGGAGGACAGTTTCGTGGTGGACGGTCCGCAAGCCTTCATCGCGAAACCTGCCGGGGATTGGATGTTTGACCGTTGGGAAGTGATCGGCGCTGAGGAGGTGGTCGGCATGCAAACGCAGGAGCTGGGGGTGGTGCTCCCTGATGATGGGGGCGTCCAGGTGGTGGCCCATTTCAAGGAGCTCGACTTGCGTCTGTTTGTGCCCAACGCCTTCTCCCCCAACAACGACGGCTTGAACGATGGCTTCCGCCCGTTGGGCCAAGCCTTTGGTGCGACCGACTACCATTTCCAGGTCTTCAACCGCTGGGGCGAAGTGGTCTTCTCCTCCACCGACCCGGACGAATTCTGGGTGGGGCAAGACCAGCGTGCTGGAGGCGAACACTACGTGCGCGATGGCCAGTATGCTTGGGCGGTGCAGGTGCGCTGGACGCACGGCAATTACCCCGAGGAATTCCAAGGCGTGCTTACCGTCGTTCGCTGACACACCCTGTCAACTGGCCAGAGAGAGGTCTTGCCATGTGCACCCTCTGACCTTCCCCACCAACAGGTACAGGACAACACCGACTGGGCCGAGCATGAAGCACCCCAGTTGACAGGGAAGCAATGCCCAGCGCGGAAAGCCCAACGCCATGCCTTTGCGGGTGACCAGCGTGCCGGCCAGCAGGTCAAAGGCGAGGTAATGGATCCAACCGGCGGTCATGGCCCAGGGGTCATTCAGCAAGGACATCACTCCTTCAAGCGACATGAAGTCAGCGCCATCGAAGTTGAAGTGCGTGAGCACGACTACAGCATAGGCTGCGGCCAAGACGGCGACGAAGGCCCCATTTAGGACGGTCCGCTGAACGAATCGGGATCGGGGGGCAATCAGCATGGCCATCCAAGCCAACGGCGCTGCGCCATTGGCCAGTTGGAATGCCGCATCCGCCGTCATGCCTTCTTCTCCCCTTTGAACCAGTCTTCCTTGCTGTCAAACAGCACATTGAACGTGGTCAAAGAACCGTAGCAGCGCGTGATGTATTGCTGCAGGTTGACCTTGTCTTCGTCGCTCAGCTTGCCGTGGCTGTTGATGTTCTGTTCCAGAACGCGCAACCGATCGCGGAGCATGACGATTTTGTGGAAGAAGGTTTCAATGGGGATTTCCTTGGATTTCAGTCCCTCTTCGCCTGGACGGAGCTCCATGGTGCCCCCCTCCCATTTGTCACCGAGGGCGATGGGCTCTGGGGACTCCAGGTATTGGTCAAAGACGTTTTCGACGGCGGAGATGACGTCTTCCAACTCAATGCCGCCAGCGGCATTCTCTGGCGCGGGATCGATGACTTCGTACGCCTCGTAGGTTTTGGCCAGCTCCTTTTCTCCATGCTCTTGGAAAAAGATGCGCCAAGCGGCACCGGCTTCTCCAAAAATGGCCCCCTCTCCGTACTTGGGGTGGGCAATGCGTGCTCCAATTCCAATCATGCCCCCAAGTTGTGTCGCAGCAAGTGGGCTTCGAATCCGTCACCTTCCGGAAATGAACAGAGCATCGTCGAAGGCTACCTTCGCGACCGATGACCGACGACGCCCTCCGCGCCTTGCCCAAGGTGGAATTGCATTGCCACTTGGAACTGACCGCACGCCCGGCTTTGCTTCAAGAATTGCTGGCGGCCAAAGGGCGGTCATTGTCGGAGGCCGAATTCCGCCGGACGTTGCTGATCACGGAGCCCGTGGGAGACCTTCCCACCTTGCTCAACATCTTTTTGGGTCACCGAGACCTGTTGGACTCCGCCGAAGTGGTCGAGCGGATGACCTACGAATGTTGCGAGGACATGTCGCGCAATGGGGTCCGGATTCTGGAGCTCCGCTATGCCCCAAGTTTTCTGTGCGATGCGCACCCTGCGCTGAAGCCGGACGACATGCACGCCGCCATCCTGCGGGGAATCGCACGGGCGGAGCAGGACTTCCCGATTGCGGTGGGCTTGATTTGCCTGTTGCAGCGCATCAAGAGCGTCCGTGAGAACCGCTATTGGCTCGATTTCGCGGTCGAAAAGAAAGCCGACATCCTGGCCATGGATTTGGCGGACAATGAGCTTGCCGTGGGGCCGGCGCCGTTCATCCCCTTGTTTGACAAGGCCAAATCCGAAGGGTTTGCGGTGACCATTCACGCGGGAGAAGCGGAAGGGCCTCAGGCGGCAAAGAACATTCGAGACTCCATTGAGTTGCTGCATGCCGACCGCATTGGCCATGGCGTTCGGATTCTGGAAGACAGTGACGTGCTCGACTTTGTGCGCAACAGGGGAACGGTGTTGGAATTGTGTCCAACATCCAATTGGCTCAGTGGTGTCTGCCCCACAAAGGAGACCCACCCATTCCGGGCGATCATGGAGCAGGGCATTCGGACCACCGTCAACACCGATGACCCCGGCATCATGAACATTGAGTTGATGGACGAGTATCGGTTGTTGCGCGATGGCATGGGCTTCACCCAGGCGGAATTCGAGCAGATCAACCAGTGGGCGCGGGATGCCTCCTTCTTGCCGGAGGAGCGCAAGGCCCAGGTGTGGCCCTGATCAGCGGGGAAACAAGTCCGGCCGCCTCCAACGCAGCACCCATTTCCACGGACCGCGGATGCGCACCAGGCGCCATTTCGGCACGGCATCGGCCCCGAATTCCGCGTAAAACCGGTCGACCCCCGGGTCTTGGCTTCCGCCAAAGTCGAAGGTGTCCTTTCCTTGTTTGGCTGCATGTCGCATGGCCGTGGCGATGAGCAGAACTGTGGCCCGGCTGCTCTCTCCGGGTTGCGCCGATCGAAACTGCCCTCCAAATCCATAGATGCACCGGCCATCCCCCGCCCCGTGAAACACGCCCCCTGAAATGGGTTGGCCTGCGGCATTGTGGACCACCCAAGCGTGCGTGTCGGGCTCGTTGAGCAGGGATGTCAAAAGGGCATGCAAAGCGTGGCCGTCGCTGTGAAGGCCCTTCCGTTTGCGGGCATTTTGGTGCAGGGACACCAACAATTCAAGGTCGTTGGTGCTCGAGGCTGTCATGCCCTCGCGCTCGGCCCTTCGAAGTTGTTTGCGGCGGTTGGCGGGCCAGGCGTCCGTGGGGTCGCCGTTGGTTGTCAATGGGCACTGGCGGGTGTGTCGCTCCAAGGCCCACATGTCCGAAGGCACATCCGGTGCCGCCATTGCCGCTGGCAGGTCCAGCACGACCAATGGTGCCGGCGCCTCCTCCATCACGCGCAGGAGTTGAACGGTGTCGATCTCGCAACCGATGTCCTGCGCCCAAGGCGGTGTGGTCAGAGCCGACAATCCGAACCGCATGCGCTGGGTCGTGCGTCGCCCGGCTGCATCGTGGATGCATTCCGGAAAAGCCCGATCCCATGCTGCGTTCATGCGGTAAAGATGGGGTGTGCGACCTTCACGCCATGCCCGCCATGGACGACAACCTCCGGCTCGAGCCTGGTCACTATGCCAGCATCTTCATTTCCGAGCGCCCATTGGATCCGCCGGGGTATGGGGAGGCCATGAATGCGGTGATGGCGGAGGCAGAGACCATGGAGGGGTACCTCGGCTTTGAGGCCGTTCGCGATGGCCGCGATGGGATTTTCATCAGTTACTGGAAGGACATGGCTTCCGTTCAGCGTTGGGCGGAACACGGGATGCATCGGCAAGCCAAAGCCCGGGGTGTGGCGGAATGGTACGATGCGTTTCGGGTGGTGGTTTGCCGGGTGGAGCACACCCGATGGTTTCGCAGGCCAGTCAGTCCAGAATGAGGGTCACCTCCCCGACTTCCCGCAGGTCTTCATCGAGGCAGCTGTGGTCTGCGTCGAGGATGTAGCAATAGGTTCCCGGTGCCGCGACACGGCCATTGATGCGGCCATCCCAGCCGGCCCCGACACCTTCAGATTCATGAACCACCACGCCCCAGCGGTCGAAAATGCGGAGGGCGAAACGGGTAAAAGAAGAGGTGTTTTCCGCGTCGACGCTGCCGTCGGTCCGCCGCGTCCCCACTCGAAACCGGTCGTTCTTCCCGTCCGCATTGGGGGTCAGGACATTGGGAATGACCAATTCCACCTCGGCGACCAGTTCCGGCACCAACACGTCAAATTCGGCGGTCTGTGAGGTGCCGCAGGTGTCGTTTTCGATGGTGAGGGTCACGCTGTAGACCCCGGATTCTCCAAAGTCAAAGTTGAGCGTGTCGCCACTCCCCTGCCCCGCGGCACCAAAGTTCCAGTTGACTGCGTCTGCCCCTTCGCCGTAGAAGAAAAAGTCCACGTCTGTTTCCAAGGAGCAGGCCAACGGTTCCACCGCTCCGAAGGCCATGACGAGCGGGTCTTGCGGAAGGACCAACACTTCTTGCTCCACGGTGTCGGCACAGGCTTCGCCGGGCTCTGCTATGAGCTGAGCGGTGAAGGAACCAAAGCCCGGATAGGTCCAAGTGGGGTTCTCCTGCTGGCTTTCTTCGGCTACACCGGTTGTGCCGTTGGTGACATCAAACGTCCACTGGTATCCCGCCGCGTCGGTCGAGAGGTTGTCAAACGCAATGGTCACGTCGTTGCAGGGTGGCTCAGCCATCAGGAAGTTGGCCACAGGAAGGTCAGGGAGCGGCACCGACGCTGTGGATTCAAAGACACAGCCAAAAGTGTTGGTCAACACTGTCCCCACGGTGTGGTTGCCAGGAGGAATAATCAGTGGCGGTGGCGTCAATCCTTGCTCTGAGGGAAGGCCGTCCACCGTCCAGACGACGGAACCCTCCCCGGGATCGTCACCTTCGTAGACCACGGATTGGCTCCAACCGTCGGGAAGACAGCTCCGTTCTTCCAGGCTGAAGGCGGGGGAATAAGGCGGCGAAACGGCCACGTCCTGCGTCAAGCTGTCCGCGCAACCGCCGAGATCGTACACGAGGGAAACGGCGTAAATCCCTTCCTCGGTGTACGTGTGACTCGGGGTTGGGACAATGCTGGTGTCCCCAGGGTTTTCTGTGCCGAAGTCCCAGGAAAAGATCCCTTCGTTCGCATCGACGCCAAAGGCCACATCGAGCCCACTGCACGGCTCAGGCCAAAACACTTCCGGAAAGACAATTTCACAGGGCACGACGTCGATGGTGAAGTCCCGAATGATGCGGCCCAAAGGCACCCAATTCCCGTTGTCGTCCTGCCGGTACTCCGTCACATAGATGCCCACCACGTACTTGCCCACCACGGTCGGACTGGCCGTGAGCGTGCCGTTTGTGGGGTCGATTGTGATGGCGTCTGCATCTCCATTGCCGAGCGGCGTGAGCGGGCCGTACCCCGCCTCCCACGTCACGTTGGTGAACGGAGGGCCTGTCGGAGGATTGGGCGTTGGGGCGGCGAAACTGCCGCCAATGAAGACGTCGCCAATGCTGTAGTAGAGGCTGTCTCCATCGGGGTCGGTGGCGAGATTGGCCAGCGAAAAGGGCTGGCCTTGACACACATAGGCTTGGGGAAGCTCTTCGAATCGGGGGCAAGAATTGGACTCCGAGTCCAGCTCAGGCTCGGACAAGACCGGTGGCACTTCGGCATACATGGTGAATCCGGTGTTGGTCGCATCGAGCAGGTTCAAGACTTGCGGATTCCGGCAACAGCGCTGATACACGATGGTGTACGGCAGTTCGCTGGCCGGCAAGGTGAGGGTCGACACGTATTCCGCGCGTTCGATGCACACGCCTGGTGGAAGCACAGCGCAGGGGTTGCCGCTCTGCAGGTCGATGTTGGTGACCGCATTGAAATTCAACTCCATCGATCCCGTGGCGAACAGGTCCTGACCTTGATACACGCCAATGGCCGCCGACAGGTCAAATCCTGTCCCATTGGTGTTGGTGGGACCGCAATCTCGGTAAATGATCAGGTGGACTTCGTAATCGTCGCCTCCCAGATGGTCGTAGTACATCTCGCCCCCAACAAGGTGTGTGGCCCACCCTGTGGTGGCCCAGAGTGCATACACTCCCAGGCAGAGGGCGGCGCGGAGGCGGGCCATGGGTGTATCTTGCCAATCCTTGAAGAGCATGCTGTACAAATTAGGAGTTACAAGGGGTCTACGCCGCTGGGCGACAGGAGTTTTCCTTTTCGGAATGTACTGGTCTTTGGCGACGCCAGTGACCCTTGCCCAATCCAGTGCGGTGGGTGTCCGATTGGCCACCCGTCAATTTTTGACGCCGGATGGTGCGCCATATCTGGAAGTGCAAGCTGAGATCATGGCCCAAGGCCTGCAGTGGTTGATGTCCAACGACAGCTTGTACCGTGCCGCAGTGGAATGGACAGTGGTGGCCTATGACACCACGGGGGCTGTGGCTGGTTTTAGCAAAGCCACGGCGCGGACGGGTGCCCTGCCCTACCCGGGTGATGTCGTGGACATCGCTCGGATTCCCTTGGACCCCGGCCCCCATGTCCTGGAGTTGACGGTGTCGGATTTGGCCGTCCCCGATGTGCCAGCTTTGAGACATGAAATGGTGGTGGACGTGGACGCCCCCAATGCGCTGGACATCAGTGACTTGTTTTTGGTTCAGGCTGTGGCGCAAAGTGGCCGTGAGGCCACGAGTTTGACCCGGTCAGGACGGGAGATTTTGCCCTTGGTCGACCAACGCATCTCGGCCGGCATCGAATTCGTGGCTTTCTATGGCGAAGTCTACGGGACGGACATGCAGTTTGGCGCGGACAGTGCGTTCTTGATTGTGGCGGGATTTCAAACCCCTGAAGGCACATGGGTGGAAGGCACGCAACGCTTTTTCAGGGAATCTGCCGCCCCTGTCCTCCCCGTTCTGGAGTCCATTCCGGTTCCAGAGGCTGGGGTGTATGATTTGACGGTGGAGGTTCAAACGCCCGAGCGCACACTCGTCGTGGCCCGATCCCTGCCCATTGAAGTGGTCGCTTTGGACGTTCAGGATGCCGCCGAAGCCGCGACAACCTTGTCTCCTTTTGTGCTCCAGCATCAAGACCGGGACAGCCTGCATGCGATGGTGGAGTCTCTCCTGCCCATTGCGGATGCCGGTGAGCGCCGTTCCATTGAGTATTCGCTCAAAGGCGCGGATCTGCGGACGTTGCAGTCTTTTCTGGACCAATTTTGGTTGTCAAGGTCACCGCAGGACCCCGCTGCAGCTTGGCGGGAATATCGACGGGAGGTGGCCATTGCGAATTCCGAATACGGAAGTTGCCCGAACCGCGAAGGGCATGAAACCGACATGGGGTGGATTCTGCTGCGCTACGGGCGGCCCAATACCATTGTGCAGCGACACAACGGCACCCAGTATTACCCTTATGAAATCTGGCATTACCACAAGGCAGGCCAGTTCAACAACCGCCGCTTCCTCTTCTACACGCCGCAAGTCGTGGGCGAATGCTTTGAATTGCTGCACAGCGACCACCCGCAGGAAATCCGCAATGCGGATTGGCTGGACATCCTGAAGACCCGCGAATTGGGGCACAGTGTGGCGGAAACTTCGGTCAACCAGCTGGGGCGCCGTGACACCTACAGCCGAGAGGAACCGGAGGACTTGTTCTTCAACCCGCGTTGAAGCCATGAGCGAGACACCCACGGATTCTTGTCGTGTAGCCGTGGCCATCCTGAACTGGAATGGCCTGGACCACTTGAAGCGCTTTTTGCCTTCCGTGTTGGCCCACACTGGTGAGCAAGACCGTGTCGTGTTGATCGACAATGGATCCTCGGACGGCAGCCTAGAGTGGCTTCGTGAACACGCGCCGTCGGTGCTGCCCGTGGCCTTGTCCGAGAACCACGGTTTTGCTGGGGGTTACAATCAGGGCCTTGCCGCCTTGAAGGCGCAGTTGGATTTCGAATGGGTGGTTCTGCTCAACAGCGATGTAGAGGTGACCGCTGGCTGGTTGGATGGTCTCGTCGAAGCATGCACCGAACACGGATGGGCCGCGGCACAGCCCAAGATGCGCGCCGTGGAACAGCGCGCAGCCTTCGAATATGCGGGCGCAGCAGGGGGATACATGGACCGACACGGCTTCATGTTTTGTGCCGGACGGATGTTTGACGTCCACGAGATGGACCTCGGCCAATACGATGCAGACCGTCCTGTGTTCTGGGCCAGTGGGGCCTGTCTGCTGCTTCAGGCGGACGCCTGGTTCAGCGTGGCAGGACTGGACGAGGATTTCTTTGCCCACATGGAGGAAATCGACCTTTGCTGGCGCCTCAAGAATCGGGGTCACGTCGTGGGAGCCACGGGCCGTTGTCACGTCTACCACTTGGGTGGCGGCACGTTGCAGCATGAAAATCCCCGAAAGGCCTACCTCAACTTCAGGAACAACCTGTTTCTGTTGCTCAAGAATGACCACCGGCCGGGCATTCGTTTCCGATTGCTCGGACGTCAAGTGCTCGACGGCATTGCTGGCCTGCGCTTCCTCTTCGAGGGAAAGGTGGACTTTTTCAAAGCCGTCATCCAGGCCCACGGCGATTTCCGGAAGCAGCGCGCTGTGATGGCCGGGAAGCGAAAATCCGAAATGGACGCCTGCGCGGATGTGACAGCCGATGCAACGTCGCAAGCCGGCAAGTACAGCGGAAGTGTGGTGTGGGACTTCTTCGTCAAAGGGCGGAAGAAGTGGTCAGACCTGCCGGCCGGTCGGTTCTCCTGAACGGCCACAAGCCCGCTACAGTCTCTGGCAAATCGGCTGCCGCCAACGGTTGTCGGAGTCCGCATGGCCGCCTTGATTCGGGGTGTGCCGCAACGTCCACTCCTGCCCTTTTTGTGGTTGGGCATCCTACTTGGAGAAGGGGTGCCGGGGTCATGCCCCGCCATGTTCTGGGCGGCATTGGGGATGCTGATTCTGTTGTCGACAACACGGCATCGGACTGCCCTCACCTTGGGCATGGTGGTCGCTTTGGGCGCGGCATTGTCATGGGCCAGACCCGACCCAGTGGTCGAAATCCGGGATGGAGCCATCGTACTGCACGTGGAGCAGGCATTGCCGCCGCGTTTTGGCCGGCACCGAGCCGTGTGTCGAGATGCCAGCGGCGTGCGCTGGCTTTGGCACTGCAAATCGCCCCTTCAAGAGGGCACTCAGCTCATGGTCATGGGGCGCGCCTTGCCCTGGGAGGCGCCAGCGCACCCATGGGACTTTGACGCCGAAGCATTTTGGTTCGGGCGCGGGGTCACGGTACAAGGACAAGAGGACCTGCGGTTGGCGGAAGTCCCGACCTGGCGTTCGGATGTGGCGGAGGTCTTCGAACGTTTGCGGACGCGCATTCGGGGCCGGTTGATGTCCGCGAATCACCCTGGAGAGGGCGCCGGATTGCTGCTTGGACTGGCCACAGGTGACAAATCGGGGTTGTCTTCGGAGGTGCGGCAGGCATTTTCAGGTTTGGGCCTGGCGCACTTGACCGCGGTGAGCGGCTTTCATGTGGGGCTCGTGGGCCTCTTGATGTCCGGCACGCTGTTCTGGCTGCCCAAACGGATTCGGTGGCCGCTGGTGTTGCCCCTGGTGTGGGGCTATGTCGTCTTGTGCGGTGCGCCTTCTTCGGCGGTCAGGGCGGCTTGGATGACCACACTGGCCGCTTTGGCATTGGCCTCGGGTCGGCGCGCGATGGGCTTGACCCTGTTGTCGGCGGTGGGCATCTTGATGTGGTGCCGCTCTCCTGGTCTCGTTCGGGATGTGGGGACCCAACTCAGCTTTTTGGCCACAGCGGGCATTCTGCTGTGGCATACCGGGCGAAAAAACGGGAACGCAACGTCGCCAATCCGCAAAGTCGTTGGACATGCCGTGTTGGCCATTCCATGGGTGGCCACATGCAGCACGGCACCGGTTGCGTGGCCCGTTTTCGGAACGTTGCCCTGGGCGTTTCTGCCGGCCAATGTGGTGGCGAGCTTGGCCGTTCCGGTGTTCATGCTCTTGGTGGCCGGCATTCAAGTGTTGCCGCTAAACTGGAGTGTCCTGATCGCCGATTGGACCGTTTGGCTCGCTGATGGGGCCGTGGCCGTTGTGGTGAGCGCACACCACTCTTGCGCCCCCTTGATTTTGCCGCGAGACCCAGCCGTGCTTCGGGCGGCAGGCGCCTTGCTCGCGCTGTGCACTTGGGCGGCCGTCTCGGTTAGGAAGCTCCGCTGGTTGGGGCCTTGCGGCGTCATTTTGGCCGCTGCTTGCCTTCGGGTTCAAGCCGGTTTCGAACGTCAGCCTGAAGTCTACGTACTGAAACCATTCGGAGATTGCGTCGTGACCACCCATGGTCGGGTCAGCGTCTTCACCAGCACGACCGAAAGCAACCCCGCCTCCTTGAATTGGAAAACCCGCTCGTTGACAGAGCGGGTTTCTTCCAAACCACACATGCCGGTCTGGCACGCGGGAGATGTTCTGGTGTGGTCACCGCATGCGCTGCTTCTGCGACATGGGGCCGACACTGCCTTGTGGGTCAGTTCATCTGGGTCACCTTCTCAATCACGTTGTCCACATAGGACTCCCAAGCTTCCATGCCCATGATTGGCAGGATGGCGTTGACGCGGTTGTTCTGCTTGCTGTAGATGGCCTCCACATAGAACCCCTCGATTTCGAAAATGCAGAGGATGTAGCGGTTCTCCACCATGCGTTGGGAGATGCAGTTGCCGTGATCCCACATGTAGTTCGTCTTCTCGTCGAGCGGGAGGCGGTTGAAGGTGCGGAGGTCCATGTCTTCTGTGCTGTTGTGAAGGGCCGCCAAGGTGGCTGACCGAGGTGGAATACGTCGCGGGGTCCTTGGGGGTTTCATTTTTGTCCAATCTTTGTCGCATGACCTTGGAAAGTGCGGGCCCCAACTGGCATTTGACAGATTGTCCGAGGGACGCTCTGCAAGGCTGGCCCGTGCCGGTGTCGACGGACATGAAGGTCGATTACCTCACTGCCCTCCTCCAGGTGGGGTTCGACGTGGTGGATGCCGGCAGCTTCGTGTCGCCCAAGGCCATCCCCCAGATGGCGGACACCGCTGCCGTCTTCGACGCCTTGCCCGATTCTGCCAGCCGCATTCTGGCCATAGTGGCCAACCTGCGGGGCGCACAAGACGCCTTGACGCAAGGGCGTGCGGATTTGATCGGGTTTCCCTTTTCCATTTCTGAGACGTTCCAGATGCGCAATGCAGGGACGGGCATTTCCGAAGCGTGGACACGCTTGGAGGCCATCCGAAACCGGGTGGAACAGTCTGGAAAGGAGCTGGTGGTCTATGTCAGCATGGGGTTTGGAAACCCATACGGAGACCGATGGTCCCCCGAGCTTGTTGCGGAATGGAGTGAACGGCTGCACCGAGAGATGGGCATCCAACGACTTGCACTGAGCGACACGGTGGGGCAAGCCTCGGAAGAGGTGGTCCAATCTGTCTTTCAGACCACGATTGAGGCCCTTCCGGATTGTCATGTGGGGGCACACCTTCACGGCCGACCGGACCGAACGGCCAATCTCATGGAGGCGGCCTGGAAAGGAGGATGTCGCGCCTTCGATGGCGCGTTGGGGGGACACGGCGGGTGTCCCATGGCCAAGGATGACCTCGTGGGCAACCTGGCGACGGAGGTCCTGATGACGGCTCCAGAACAGTGGGGCGTGGCCCCAAGGGAATGGAACGCAGAGGCGCTCCGGGAGGCGCAGCGTTTGCGCGCCCTCATTTTTGGGTAGAGGTCAAGGCCTCTGCCCGGTGGGTCAATTCAAGCAGTGCTCGAAGAGCTCAAAGCCGTAACGGTCACGCTGAATTTCGATGCGTTCGAACTTCTTGATCGTGATGCGGATGCGAAAACGCTTCATGGGGCAGGATTTGGCCCCGGATACGCAGCATGGTCCGCTGGGGTTACAATCCCCTCCCTCAGAGATGGGTGGTCAGCAAGGAGAGCGCCAGCCCCAACAGGACCGTCAGGAATTTGCGGCCATTGAATTCGTGGCCATCGGCCGTCTCGAACAAGATGGTGGTGGCGATGTGCAGCAAGATGCCCACGAGCAAACCGTTGAGTGCGCCAAAAGTCTGGGCGTCCTGCGGCAACTGTCCGGCCAACGCGATGCCCGCGCATGGGGTCAGGGCAAACACCAGAATCCAAGTCCAGCGGCGCAGGCGGGACGACACCGTGGCGCGCAGAATGGTCATCAAGGCGATGGCCACAGGCAACTTGTGAAGTCCGATGCCCAGCAACAAAGCCATTCCCTCTCCGTCATGGTGATGGTCGTGCGCATGGTCGTGGGCGTGGTGGTGCGCCATGGCTGCGGCGTCCTCGAGGCCAAATGGCATCGCTTCGATGAAGGCGTGCAAGCACAAACTGATGAAGGCGAGCAGGCCGAACCGGTTGCCATGGACGTGGCCATGTTCCATGCCTTTGCTCAGGTACTCCAGCCCGATTTGAACCAAGAATCCTCCAATGACCCAGAACCCAGCATGGGCATTGGCGGCAAAGGCTTCCGGCAAGAGGTGCAAAAAGCAAAGCCCGAGCAAAAACGCCCCGCCGAACGCCAAAAGCAAGGGCAAATTGGCCCGAAGCCCCTTCCCCATGGCCTCTCCCAATGCCGCACCCAACAATGCGACAAGAAACAGTGCGACAGCTTCCATCATGATCGTGTGGCGTGGAGGATCACCCGCGGGGAAACGCCGGATTTCCAGGGTTGCAAGTCATAATTTCCGTACGTCGCGGTGCATTCAAAGCCGCAGTCCAGCAGCATCTGGCTCAACTGAGCATGGCTCAGTCCCGCGACTTTTTCGGTGAAATTCCATTCTCGCCCTTCTGCGTGAAAGGCAATGTCTTTGATGAAGCCTGCGGCGCCGCCGGGCAAGGAGTCGAAGCGCCTGCGAATGGAATACGTCACCTCCCCTTTGGTGACTTCTTCTTCCGAAACGAGTTGCTGAAGGGCGGTGTCCACATCCAAGAAATCCAGGATGAGAAAGCCACCCGGCTTGAGGTGGTGGTGAATCTGGCGGAGAACAGCGAGGTGGTCTTCTGTCTTGTCAAAATAGCCGAAGCTGGTGAACAGGTTCAACACGCCGTCAAATTCGTCGTCGAGCAAAAACGACCGCATGTCCGCTTCGAGGAAGTCCAAATGCGCCTGGTCATGGTGTTGGATCCGGGCCGACGCAATGCTTTGCGGGCTCAAATCCACGCCAGTCACCCGGTGGCCCAATTGCGCGGCAGCCGCAGCATGTCGGCCTTTGCCGCAGGCGAGGTCCAACAGCCGGAGCCTGGACCAGCCCAACGTGTCGTGCAGCTTTCGGATGAAACCATGCGCCTCTTCCACGCTCCGGTGCCCGTACAACCGATGGTAGTGCGGGCTGTCAAACCAGGTGGCGAACCACTCCGAGGATTGTGCTTTGGTCATGACCGGTTGGCGAAGATAGTCCGCACGAAAAGCAACCTCTCCCACTCCTTTACGTAAAGGGGACCACGATTCTTGTCCATGCCTGCTCCCGCCTCCTTTTTTCAATGGAACTCGGCCCTTGCCCGGCCGCGCACGTTGCTTCGGTTTGATGGTGTTCCCGAACCCGGCGACTTCGACCGGTTGCTCGCCCGTGCAGAGGACATTGTGGTGCAGCGCACTGCCGACCGCCGTCCGTTTCGAGCGGTCATTGAATGCCTCCAAAATTTGGAGCGCCATGCCGAGCCAGGCCGGCCGATTTGTTTTCACTTGGAGGGATTGACGGTCAAAGGCGCACCGCGTTTTCGGATTCGCACCTTGAATCACGTCCGGGATGGTGAACGCGAGCACGTCTCCTTGTGGTTGGACCGTCACGCCGAGTGGCAAGGAAATTTGGCCAGTACATCTAGGCTTGGATTGGCTTGGCGCGGTCTGCATCGGGACGCCTTGGTCAATGAGGTCCGGACACCGCGAGGTGGCGCTGGATTGGGCTGGTTGTCCTTGGCCCGTCATGCGGTTCGTCCGCCCGTCATCGGGTTGCGACGTTGCGGTCGTGGAGAACGCCTGTTCTTCTCTGTAGAGGTGGCTTGCGCGGCTTGACTATTTTGCGGACATGGGACCGCTCCTCATTGCCGCCACGGCCAAGACGCCGGAAATCAAGTTTGATGCCGACCTCGGCCAACTGATCCTCAGTGGGCGCTCCATTCCGGAAAACGCGGTAGATTTCTACCGTCCTGTCTTGGAGTGGGCCCAAACCGTGTCGCCCGAGACTGCGCTGACCGTCATGGTTCAGCTCGAATACTTCAATACGAGCAGCAGCAAGTGTCTGCTGGACTTGTTCAAACGCCTCGAGTCCGGGGAGGGGGTGACGGTCAAATGGCACTTTGACGCCGATGATGAAGACATGCTCGAAGCCGGTGAGGATTACGACCACATTGTGAGCCTGCCGTTCACCTTCATCGAGGTTGACCCCGGCGTTTGACCCCTTTTCCAAAGGCGCCTATTCCCAGCACCATGAGCAGTGTGCCCGCCCAAACCAAGGCGAGGTTCCAATGACGTTTGCGCAACATGCGCTGCCCGATGCTGACCTGAGCAGCATGGAACACATGTCCGTCTGAAGCGTACATCGCGTCCCGGGTATTCAGGATGTGGTGGTGGTCTGTGCTGAATCCTGCATCGAGCACCCCTCCCCCGGTCACCCAATCGTGCAACACCCGGTTGTGCTCAGCTGCTTTGAGGGCCTTCAATGTGCTCGGGTCGTTCCATCCCGCCTCCAGAAGCAAGTCGTCCTTTCGAGACTTGGCATGGCGCCATTCGGCCCGTACACGTGTTTGTTCCACATCCAGGGCTTGCAGAATGACCGTGGCCTCTTCACCGGACACCCCATCTTCAAAGGTGACGTCAAGCGCAACGGACTGGAGCTCTTTCAGCCCCTTGGCCACCACCCGCACAGCGTCTTGGTCTCCATTGGAAGCGGATTGCACTTGGCGCCGCATCTCGGGAATCCACCGGTCCCGCAAAAAGCCCGATTGTGCCAACTCCTGGTTGACCTCAAACAGGGCCGCGTCGTATTCATTTTCGGCAGCGTACAGCGTGGTCAACGATTCGAAGCCCCACCGGCTGATCATGAATTGCGCGGGCCACGCCGCATGCATGGGGTGCGAAATCCGGGGGTTCAAGTCGGAGAATGGCACGATGGCCCCGCCCAGCATCAACTGGGGAATGATGAACAAGGGGATGGCGAGGTAGATCACCCGAACACTGTTGAACAGCAACGAGATGATCAAGCCGAACACATTGGCGCAAGCTGCGACGGTGAACAGGGTGAGTACGTAGGCTCCAAAGTGTCCAGGCAAAGCGAGAATGGGGTGCGAAACCGCAGCGAAGAGCACGGTCTGAACCGCTGAAATCCCGAAGAGCACTGCGGTTTTGGCGCCGAGGTAAGCCCCCCAGCTCAATTGGAGGTGGTCTTCCCGCTTGCGCATCAACCGGTCCCGAAACAACTCCTCCGCGCTGACGGTGAGCCCCATGAAAATGGCCACAATGACCGCCACGAACAGAAAGTGCGGCAGGTTGATGGCGCTGCCGTAGTCGTAGACTTGGTTGCCGGTCGACCGGAGCAGGCCCGCGAGCAACAAGGCGAGAACGGGTGCCTCCAAGAGGTTGATCCACAGGTACTGTGGGTTCTTCCATTTCCGTGTGATGTCCCGCAAGGCTTGGACCCGCCATTGCCGCAGCCAACTGGCCGAGGCCGATGAAGGCCGCGGTGAGGGGGCGGGTTGGACTTCCTCCTCCGCGGTGCTGGTTTGCGGAGCATGCCCCGGTACGACCAGCACATTGTAGAAGTCATTCCATTCCTTGGGGCTGATCCGGCGTTGGCCAGTGGATTTGCCTCGGCCATCCAACACGGGCACTTCGATGATGTCGAAGATCTGCTCGGGATTGACATGTCCGCATTGGCCACAAGCCACCTGTTCAGCATCGAAGTGGTTGACGATGCTGCGGAAATGCGTCAAGGCATCCAACGGTCTCCCGGTGAAGACGGGGTAGCCGCCCTGGTCCATGACCCACAGCGCATCAAAGCTTCTAAAGATGTCACCGCTGGGCTGGTGGATGACGGCAATGACCAGGGTCCCGCCGTAGGTCATTTGCTTGAGCAGGTCCATCAACTGCTCGGAGTCCTTGCTGCTCAGGCCACTGGTGGGCTCGTCGACAAGGAGCACTTCAGGCTCACGGATGAGCTCCATGGCGATGTTCAGCCGTTTGCGTTGACCGCCACTGATGGTTTTTCGAAGGGCATCCCCCACAGGGAGTGCACGGGCTTCCCAGAGGCCGAGCTGGTGGAGGCAGCGCTCCACCCGTTGCTCCGCCTGTTCCACCGACTCCGTGCCAAATGCCAGACGAGCGGCATAGAACAGGTTCTCGCGCACGGTCAATTCGGGCAGCAGGTGGTCTGCTTGGGGAACGAGGCCAATGCGGGAGCGGTTGTCGGGATGCCCCACGGGCTGACCGTCGAGCAGGATGTCGCCAAACGTGGGGTGGTCAGAGCCGGCCAACAGGTGAAGCAAGGTGGACTTGCCCGATCCGCTGGCCCCCATGACGCCGACCAGCATGCCGGATTGCGCGGTGGCACTGAACGGGTGCAGGGCCTGCTGGTCGGGGTATTTGAACCAATGGCTGATTTCGCGGACCTCCAGCTTGAATTCCGGAATGTTGTCCTCCTCCATGAAGGAGCGCTGGATGTCCACAAAGTGCAAGGGCGCTGTCCCCGGGTGGCGGAGCGTGGACCCGGGGGTGAAGGGCTGGGTTCGTTCAGCGTCGAGCAATTCGCCGTTGAGCTGAATGGCCCCCTGCCCCATGGGCCGCAGGAACACCACTTGGGACTCTGGGTGTCGGAAGCAGGCCAGTGGAATGGTCCACCCCGGTTTCACCACACCCCCGAGTTGAGGCTGGTCCCCGATGAGGAACGCTTCGTGGTAGCGCTGTGTCATCGCCGGCCAGGAAGCGGTGTCAAACACCAGGGCTTCGTAACAACGCTGTTCTCCTTCTCGAATGCCAAAACTGTCCGCGACGAGATCGGTCAATTCTCGAGACAGGGCGTCCCGTTCGCCGACCTGTTCACCTTCGAGCAGGAGGGCCTTTTCGAATTCCAGCACGCGCAGGAAGACCAGGGCCTTTTCGCTGGCCTGCAGGTCGCGGTTGATGTTCGCGCACGCCCGGAGGACTTTGGTGGCCCGCAACGCCGTGCGTTTGAGGCCGGCGACTTCACGGGATTCGACCGCGCCGCCATAGTCGCTCAAGTAGCCTTCAAACGCAGTCAGCCAGTGCTGGACTTGGTCCCGGCCCAGGCGGCGGCGCAGAAAGCTGGCCACCACTTCGCGGCCACGGTCGATGCCTTCCTCCCTCAGGGTGATGAGGGCGAAGAGCTGCATGAGGGCGTCGAGTATGCTTCTGCTCATCCGACCCTGCAATACGCAACCGAAGCTGCTTTGGATTCACTGGCGCTCATAGCACCCCACATCGGGTGCGGTGCCGACGACGCGCGGGAGACCATCGAGGTCGGTGGCCAAGAAAGGCAGTCCCGCAGGCACCCCGACCCCATTCCATTGGCTGTTGCCACTGACCAGGTGGAAGTCGCGCGCAAAGACGTCGGCAAATGGGGGTGCCGCGTCCAAAGTGCTTTCCTCGATCCAGTCGGCGCCGCCAGCGGCATCGAGGTCGACGGCACACCCGCGAAGTAGCAAGTCGTTGACATCGCCCTCAAGGTCTACGACCAACTCGTCGAAATCCGTCAGGCCCGCATTGTTTCCCCACAGGATGCAGTTCAGGAATCGAGATTCGGTGAGCGGTCGGATTTGAAGGTTGCCTGCCGCGTCCTCATAGTGGTCGTTGATCAGGACCGAAGGCGTGCCCCGTGTGCCGTCCGCCCAGTAATTCGCAAACGTGCTGTGCGTGAAGCGATAGCGCCCCCCGAGGGTGAACGCGGCGCAGGCTTGGCCGCAGTCGTAAATCAGGTTGTTGGTGCCGTCGATGTGGGCGCCTTGGGCCAGCAACCCAATCGCGCTCATGTTGTGGATGACACAGTTCTCAAGGGTCACCGCTGCGCCTGCTGTTCCGGTGGTGTCCACCTGCAATCCGATGGTGCCATTTCTCAAGATGGCGTGGCGAATCGTGCTGCCCGGCGATCCGTAGATCCAGATGCCACCCCCCAAGATGCTCGCTTGTGCCACACCGAATTCGGTTTGGATGAGGGTGTCCACTTGGATGCCCCATTGACCGGAAATGTCGGCGTATTCTGGCTCGAGGCGGTCTCCCTCGAACACAACCGGGTTGCCCAATTCCCCATTGACGTCAAGCACCCCGCCGGAGACATAGATGCCCCCTCCTGCGTGGACGTGGACCTGTGTGCCGGCCTCGATGTTGAGTGCGCATCCGTCCGCCACACCTACCACACCGTAGATCACGTGGGGTTTCTGGGCCGTCCAGGTGCTGTTGCATTCCAAGGTGCTCAGGCTGCCCGGCGCCCCGTGAAATACGGCATCCTGTCCCCACGCGATGAGCTGGACATATTGGCTGAAGCCATTGACCGTGACGCGGATTCGGTCTTCCACGATGAAGGGCAAGTCATAATCGTTTTGGGGGTCAATGGTGACCTCCACAAAAACGTACAACGAATCGCCTTCGTCCAGTTCGAGCCCACCCACACTCGGTCCTGGAATGCCATCCACGTTGATGCGGAATGGGCTGTCGTCCGCGTCTTCTAAGACAATGTCCTGCAGCAGGATGCGACCAGGGCTGTCATTGACAATCCGGAACGCTTCACTCGCACTGCCAATGGTGCTGAACACGGTGTCGAACAGGACGGTGTCTTGGCTGAATGCCACACGGGCATCCGCACCTTCGTAGAGCTTGTTTCCTTGGCAGCCCCACAGCCCGGCCATCCCGGTGATGCAGGCCATCACGGTGGCGGTTGCGCGGAGTTCGGAGGACATGGTCTTCATGGGCAATGCGAAACTAAGGCCTGTTCGGGGAGGCCTACCTTCCATGCATGGAAACGGTGAACAACCGCTCAGCGCATGCCGGTTGGACTTGGACGGAGGCGCGCCAGCATTTTCGGCAGGTTGACCCAGCGTTGTTCATGGTTGTTGCGCGCATCGATGATCCTGAGCCAGCAGCGTCAAGAACGGCTTTTGAGAGCCTCAGCCGGGCCATCCTCGGCCAGCAATTGAGTGTCAAAGCTGCGGCGACCATTTGGGGCCGGTTTTTGGCGCACCATGGCGGCGTGCCGTCGCCGCAAGCCGTGTTGGATACGGAGGCCGAGCGGCACCGCGCTTTGGGGGTCAGTGGGCAGAAGCACCACTATTTGCAGTGTTTGGCGGAAGAGCTGCGCTCATCTCCTTCGGACTTTGAGTCGGTGTCCGATTGGAGTGACGAGGCCATTGTCCGGCGTTGGACAGCCGTCAAAGGCCTTGGGCGTTGGACCGTTCAAATGCACTTGATGTTTGCGCTCCAAAGGCCCGATGTGTTTCCAGTCGATGATTTGGGGATCCGAAGGGCGATGGAGCGGCATTTCGGACTTGAAAAAGACGGCCCGAAGTCGGCTTACGAAAAACGGGCCCTGGTGTGGGGCCCGTTTCGAACGGCGGCTTGCCGTTTGTTGTGGATGTCATTGGACAATCAGCCCAAGTAGGATTTGAGAATCCGGCTGCGGCTGGTGTGCTTGAGCCGGCGGATGGCCTTCTCTTTGATCTGGCGCACACGCTCGCGGGTCAAGTCAAAGCGCTCGCCAATCTCTTCGAGGGTCAAGGGGTGTTCCCCTCCCAATCCGAAATACAGGCGAATGACGTCGGCTTCGCGGCTCGTCAGGGTCTGCAGGCTGCGCTCGATTTCCTTCCGCAGAGATTCCGTGATGAGCACGGTATCCGGAGACGGGGTGTCGTTGGTCTGGAGCACGTCGTACATGGTGCTCGAGCTGTCATCTCCGTCTTTCAACGGCGCATCCATGGACACGTGACGGCCAGCATTTTTCAAGCTCTGCTTGACCTCATCGAGCGTCATGTCGAGCACTTCAGCCAATTCTGCAGGCGTCGGAGGCCGCTCAAACTCTTGTTCGAGTCGGGCAAAGGCCTTGTTGATTTTGTTGATCGAGCCAATCTTGTTGAGGGGGAGGCGCACAATTCGGCTCTGCTCCGCCAAGGCCTGCAGGATGCTTTGGCGAATCCACCAGACGGCGTAGGAGATGAATTTGAAGCCACGGGTTTCGTCAAAACGCTGGGCGGCTTTGATGAGGCCGAGGTTCCCCTCGTTGATCAAGTCAGGCAAGGACAGGCCTTGGTTCTGGTACTGCTTGGAGACGGAAACCACGAAACGAAGGTTGGCCTTGGTCATCTTTTCCAAGGCGACTTGGTCCCCCTGCTTGATGCGGCGGGCCAACTCGACTTCCTCTTCCGCGGTAATGAGGTCGACACGACCGATTTCCTGGAGGTATTTGTCGAGAGATGCGGTCTCCCGGTTGGTGACCTGCTTCGTGATTTTTAGCTGTCTCATGGGCGTTGTGTGTCGAAGAAAGGAAGGCGGCCAGGCAGGACCGCCTTCCTAGAACGTAGAATCTTCAGTTTCGTTTCACTCGGGCTTCGGAAGAAGCACCTTGCGGCTCAGCTTGAGCTTTCCGGAGCGCGGATCGCGACCGGTCACCTTGAACTTCACGATGTCTCCTTCGTTGATGACATCCGTGACTTGGTTCACGCGGTGATGCTCCAACTCGGAGATGTGCAAGAGGCCGTCTTGTCCGGGAATGATTTCCACGAACGCGCCGTAAGGCATGACCGTCTTGACGGCTCCTTCGTAGACCTCGCCCACCTCTACAGTTGGAGGGAATGCGATGGCACGGATGCGGGCCACAGCAGCGTCGATTTTCTGCTTGTTGTCACCGGAAACCTCGACCAGGCCCTTGCCGTCTGCGTCCTCGATGGACACGTTGGCACCTGTGGTGTCTTGGATTTCATTGATGATTTTTCCGCCAGGACCGATGATGGGGCCAATGGCCTCAGCAGGAACCTCAAACGACACGATGCGGGGTGCGTGGTCCTTGTAGTCCTCACGCGGCGCTTCCATGGTCTTCATCATCTCGCCGAGAATGTGGGCGCGTCCCTCCTTGGCTTGGAGCAGGGCCTCCGTCAATTGCTCAAAGGACAGCCCCTTGATCTTGATGTCCATCTGGCAGGCCGTGATGCCTTCGGTGGTGCCGGTCACCTTGAAGTCCATGTCGCCGAGGTGGTCCTCGTCTCCGAGGATGTCACTCAGGATGGCATACTTGCCGGATTCCTTGTCGGTGATGAGTCCCATCGCGATGCCGCTGACCGGACGCGTGATGGGCACACCACCATCCATCAGGGCAAGGGTGCCTGCGCACACCGTGGCCATCGAGCTGGATCCATTGGATTCGAGGATCTCGCTCACGAGGCGAATGGTGTAAGGGCAATCGTCCACGGGTGGAAGCATGGGCTTCAGAGCGCGGAGCGCGAGGTTTCCGTGGCCAATTTCCCGACGGCTCGTTCCGCGAATCGGACGGGCCTCTCCGGTGGAGAATGGAGGGAAGTTGTAGTGCAACAGGAACTTCTCCGTCTTGCGCACCAGCGCGTTGTCGATCAGCTGCTCGTCATCCTTGGTGCCGAGCGTGAGCGTCGTCAAGCTCTGCGTTTCACCTCGGGTGAAGATGGCAGAGCCGTGTGGGCCCGGCAGGTAGTCGACTTCGCACCAGATGGGGCGGATGTCCTTGGTTCCACGGCCATCGAGGCGAATGCCCTCGTTGAGGAGCAAATCGCGGATGGCCTTCTTCTGAGTGGCCTTGAAATAGTCGCGCAGCATGAACTGCTTGGCGGCTTTGTCCTCATCGGACATGTTGGCGAGGAAGTCCTCTTTGATGGCCTTGAACGTGGCACCCCGCTCCTTCTTGGACCCGGCGTTCTTGGCCGCATCGTAGTAGGCTGGATAGCACGCATCGTGGATGGCCTGTTGCAGGGACTCGTCCTTTTGCTCGTGGGAGTATTCCCGCTTGGGAGAAGCGGAAGGCACCTCGGCGGCCATGTCCAGCTGGGCTTGGCACTGCTTTTGGATGGCCTTGTGTGCCGCTTCAATGGCGGCGACCATCTCCTCTTCAGACACCTCCTTCATCTCACCTTCCACCATGACAATGCTGTCCATGGATCCGGCGATCATCATGTCGATGTCGGCTTGCTCAAGCTGCTCGTAAGTGGGGTTGATGACAAACGCACCATCGATGCGGGCCACACGGACCTCGGAGATGGGACCGTCAAACGGAATGTCGCTCACGGCAAGGGCTGCAGAGGCGGCCAAGCCAGCCAGGCTGTCCGGCATGTTCACCTTGTCGGCGGACATGAGTTGGATCATGACTTGCGTCTCGGCGTGGTAGTCCTCCGGGAAGGTGGGGCGCAAGGCCCGGTCCACCAATCGCATGACGAGCACCTCCGTGTCGCTTGGACGGGCCTCGCGCTTGAAGAAGCCGCCGGGGAAGCGTCCCGTGGAGGCATACTTTTCACGGTAGTCCACCGTGAGGGGCAGGAAGTCCACGCCTTCGGAGGCTTCCTTGTTGCTCACGGCTGCGGCCAGGAGCATGGTGTCGCCCTGACGCACAACCACGCTTCCGTGGGCTTGCTTGGCGAGTTTGCCGGTCTCAATGGTGACCGGGCGACCATCACCTAAATCGATGGTCTTGGTTACAATGTTCAGTTCCATAAAGGAGTTGTCAAATCGGGCGTCCGTAAGGTCCACGGGGCGTTTCCCCGCGGCGTTTTATGCGGTAAACACTGCGACCGGATGCCCATGCCGCAGCGAAGTCGTGTTTCCAGACTGGAACAGGAGGATCAGCGGCGCAGGCCGAGTTCCTTGACGATCGCGCGGTAACGCGTGATGTCCTTGGACTTCAGGTAGTCGAGCAGGCGGCGACGCTTGCCGACCATGGTGATCAGGGCGCGCTGCGTATTGGCGTCTTTGCGGTTCTTCTTCAGGTGCTCGGTCAAGTGAGCGATGCGGAAGGAGAACATGGCGATTTGGCCTTCGGCGCTACCAGTGTCCTGGGCGTTCTTGCCGTACTTGGCGAAGAACTCTTGCTTTTTCTCGGGTGTGAGGTACATGTGGAAATCTCTTGGATGTTCTGAATGCGACCTGATTTTCAGGGGTGCAAAAGTAGGGTGGCCCACCGAGCTTGACAAGCCTTTCGGCCTCAGGCTCAGTCGATGAGCATCCCGATGAGGGTGGACAGCTCTTCACGCAGTTTGCCGCGGTGCACAATGCGGTCTACAAAGCCATGCTCGAGCAGGAATTCGGAGCGCTGGAACCCAGAAGGCAGATCCTTGCCGATGGTCTCTTTGACCACGCGTGGGCCTGCGAAGCCGATCAGGGCGTTGGGCTCCGCAATGTGAAGGTCGCCGAGCATGGCAAATGACGCGGTGACTCCGCCTGTTGTGGGGTCTGTGAGAATACAGACATAAGGCAATCCGGCCTTGGCCAGCAAGCTCAGGCGGGCGCTGGTCTTGGCCATTTGCATCAAGGACAGTCCCGCCTCCATCATGCGGGCGCCGCCGCTCTTGGTGATGCAGACAAACGGCAATCCGTTTTTGATGGCGTAGTCGATGCCGCGGGCCATCTTCTCCCCCACCACAGAGCCCATGGAGCCCCCGATGAAACTGAAGTCCATACAGCAAATGACCATTTGACGGCCGCCGACTTCACCAACGCCAGTGCGCAGTGCGTCTTTCAATCCCGTCTTTTCCTGCGACGCCTTCAGTCGGTCTTCATAGGCTTTGGTGTCCTTGAAGTCCAACGGATTGGCCGAGGTCATTTTGGCTTGAAGCTCGCGAAACTTTCCTTCGTCAAACAGCAAACCGAAATATTCGGCAGAGCCGATGCGCTCATGGTGGTCGCAATGCGGACACACCCACAAATTGTCTTCGTGCTCTTTCCGAGAGGTCACGGTTTTGCAAGAAGGACATTTGTACCAGTTGCCCTCTGGAATCTCCTTCTTTTCAGCCGTCTTTGTCGTGATGCCCTCCTTCATGCGGCGAAACCAGCCGAGGCCGGAATCTCCTTGCGCATCGTCTTTGCGCTGGGCGGGTTGGGGTTGCTTCTCTGACATCTGGGCGCCAAAGGTACGCCCCTTCAGAAAGGCAGAGAGACGGCAGGATGAATCCGCCAACGTCCGGCTGTGGGTGACATGCCGTTCGGCCAGCGGACAGGGCGGGCAGCGTCGCAACGGAGCAGGAAATAGCCGAAATCAAGCCGCACTCCCGCCCCGGCACTCACCCCCACCTCGCTCAGAAATCGATTCCATTCAAAGTGTGCGAGGGGATTGGCCGCCTCGGCCTTGGCCATCCAGATGTTGCCCGCATCGACGAACGCGGCGAGTTGGATCCACTCAGAGATGAAGTGTCGTGCCTCCACATTGGCTTCCAGTCGAATGTCACCGCGAACGTTCACGCCGTCCGCCCCTGCCCCGCCTGGGCCCAGCCCAAGGGCGCGCCACCCCCGCAAGCTGTTGGGGCCACCCACATAGAATTGCTTCTCCAATGGCGGTGCAGACCCTGCGATGCTGGAGGAGACCACGCCGGTGTACAGCCTGGCATGGATGCCGTTGCGGTTGGACCGGGTCCACCCCCACCTCAAGTCCATGACCCACCTTGAATAGCGTGCGACCTGCACGTCACTGCCGGATCCGAGCAGGCTGGGCAGCGGAATGGTGGTGTTCAGCGGTGACCGTTTGTCGAGGGCGTGGAAGAGGTGGCCCGCCGCTTCTGCCTCGAGGTGCAACCTCCATCGCGTGTGCCCTGACCGAGAAGGCGGATGAAGCCACCAACTGATTCCACTTGCAAAGAGCGCCCTGGAATCGAAGGAGGAAATGAGAAAGCCCGAGCCGATGTCCTGCAGCTCTTGGGTGAAGCGCGGCTGCAATCGGCTTGCCGTGACGGCGATTTCAAAAGGCCGCAATTCAAGTTTGGAGCCGGTGCTGGGGTTTTCAATGAATTGCTCGACCAGCCCCATCTGGATGAACGTGCGGCTGAACTTGGGGCGGTTTTCATCCCGCCACTGCAGCGACAATCGACTTTGCGGGCGATTGGATCGGCTGAACCGCTGCGGGCCAAAAGGAATGAGCCGGCGGGTGGCGTACTCGATTCCAGCGGTGAGCACCCTTGAATTGAGGAAGGGGTCCTGCACCCCCTCGAGGCTGTCGCTTCCGAGGTAAGGCGTGACGGTTTCCAGTCCGGCCTGCAGGTTGAGGTTCAACTCTTCTGCCCGCTGTCGAAAGTCCACTTGGCTGTAGGTCCACTGAACTTCTCCTCCAGGGCCCTGGCGGGACGTCAGTCCGCCCTTCACCCGCATGACCTGTTTGGGAGCGGGTTGAATGCGGTATGTCGCCGCCAAACGCCTCGCGGATGTCCCGATGCTGTCCGGCAGGCTGGCCACTTCCAGGTCCACACGTTCGGACATGGGGAGCGAGCGAAGGCGCTGACGGGTTTCCGAGAGCAGGACCGGGTCAAAGCGGTCGTGTGGTTGAATCAGCAGGTTGCGCTCCAGAATTCGGGTGTCTCGGCCTTGGGGCGTGACCCATGACACTCCGTTCTCCCATCGCGTGGACAATTCAGGGGTGTCTTCCGGCCAGGTGATGGTCACCTGCTCGACACGGCTGATCCTGTGGGGGCGCACCAGGCCATCAGAGCGGGACGGCAAGAGGTTCACGGTCATGTGTGCCACACCGGATTCTCGGCTCCCTGTCGTGTCCATGTCCACCGTGATGTGGTCTGTCAGAAACCCATACCACCCCGACTGTTGCAATGCCGCGGCCACCTCCGCACGCGTGCGGTCAATGGCGTCGAGGTCCATCCTTTGCCCCGCCCAAGATTCCCAGCGATCCTCCAGTCCAGAAAGCGCCACGTCAGACAGCCCGCTGCCCTTGTCCTCGACCCTCACCTCTCCGATGCCCAGCCGTGGACCGGGCTGGATTCGGATGCGCAATGCGATGTTCGGTCCAATGGCGGTCGTGTCGATGTGAATGGTGCCTTCGAGGTGGCCCTGGCGCTGCAATTGGGCGGACATCCAGACCTGCGACTGGACCACGGCCAGGGGGTCGTAAGGCCAGGCCGTTCCGGATGGAGGGGCGCCATCCTCCAGAAGCCGCCGCTCCCATCGCCCTGTCCAGCGTGAAAGGCGGTGTCGCCAGGCGATTCCGAGAAACCGCTCCGGCTCCCGAAGACTGAGGGCCGGGTCCAGTTGGGATTTCCAATCTGACAAGCTCCGCAAGTGGCCATCGGCAGAATCGGCTTCGAGGATCCAGTCCACTTTCCAGACCAGGGGCTGCTCCTCGATTTGGGCCAAGGCGTCGACCGGGGTCAAGAAACAGAGTGCACCAAGCGCCCACAATCCCGACCTTGCGGCCGACTGTAGCCCCTTTCCCATGCTCACCCGCAATGACATCCTCTTCATCCGCGCTCTGCGTGACCGAAACACCCGCATTTCAGAGCGGAAGTTCGTGGTTGAAGGGCAGAAATGTGTCGAAGAGGCGCTGCGAAGCGGATGGGAAATCCAAGGCCTGTATGTCACCGATGCTTTCGGCGCCCCGGACGATTGGAATGCCGAAACGGTGAGCCAAAAGGACATGGGGCGGATGAGCGCCTTCAAAAACGCCCCAGGAGCTTTGGCGGTCATGGGCATGCCCGACCCGGAGGAGATGCCGGGCGAGGCCTGGGTGAATCAGCGGGGAAGCGCAATCGGATTGGCGTTGGACGGACTGTCCGACCCCGGCAATTTGGGCACCCTACTTCGAACAGCCGACTGGCTGGGCATTCGCGGCATTTGGGCTTCATCGCGCGTGGTGGACGTCTACAATGCGAAGGTGGTACAAGCCTCGATGGGGGCGGTGTTTCGCGTCAAACTGTGGCGCTGTGACCTGCCGGTTCAGCTGTCAAAGCTGCAGCAAGCGGGTGCAGAGGTGCACGCGTTGGACATGGCCGGAGAGGATGTCTGGAAAATGGATGGCGTTCCGGGATCGCCCCGACCATGGGTGGCGGTATTGGGCAGCGAGAGCCATGGCCTGTCACCGGAAGTGTTGGCGGCATGTTCAGGCCGGATTCACATCCCGGGTCAAGGCGGCAGCGAATCCTTGAATGCCACGGTTGCCGCGAGCATGGTGCTGGGCGAATGGGCCGCGCGAGCGCACCGTCAGCCCGGCTGATTCGGCTGCACTTCCCGGTAGACTTCGGCAAACAGCCGCCTCCCTTCCTGTGGGTCAAAGGGGATGCGCCACGACTCTAATTGACGACGGCACCCCTCCCACCGCGCGTGAAACGCGTCTCCTTGAATGGGGTGTGCGCTGGCGCTCAACGTGGATGCTGCGGAATCCGCCCATTGGCCTCGGGCGGGCAATTGTCCCATGGCTTGGTCGACCCGGGATGCAGCTTCCACCCAGGATTCCTTTCCTGCCATAGAAGAAAGTAAAATGGGCGCGCCCTCGGCCATGTGAATCCGTCCCTTCCAGCCCAAGAGTCCTTCTCTCATGCTGAGCTCGTCTTCATTGGAGGGCTTTTCGCCGGTCAACCGCTCTTTGACGAGTCGCGCGTCACAGGGGTTGACATCGTAGCGAATGGCCAATGGCCGAAGCAGGCCATCGAGCGCTTCGGCGCCATTCTCCTCCCCACCCCATGCCAGCCCCAGCATGCGGAGAAGCCCAGGATGGGTGCCGTCTACACCGTCCTTGGCCCTGCCTGGGGATTGTGCAATCCAGACATGTCCGCCATCCCGGACAATTCGGGCAATGTCTTCGCTGAGCTGTTTTTGTTGGAGCAATGCTGCCCGTCCTGCGAGCGAGCGGTCAATGAACAGGGCTTTGTTTCGGGCCATCAGCTCCTTCACCCAAGGCTTGCCGGCCAGGTTCGTGCCCAGAACGATGTGGGTCGTCGGTCGACCGGCCTCCACCCGAGCAAGGTTGTAGAGAGAAGGGTCGCAGACAATGTCACGGTGCGTGCTCAAGATGATGCCTGGCGGGTCTGCCACAGACAATTGCGCGTCCATTCCAGCTGTGGTTTCCTGCACCAGCCAACGCATGAACGGCAAGCTTCCATCGTGTTGGATGTCGCCCATCTGATTTGGCAGATTCACCCCCATCCCACGGAGGATGTCCACCAACCGAATCATCTCCGGGGTTTCAAGAAAAGCGTTGAGATCGCGTGATTTCACGTCCCAAAGGAACGGCATGCGGTTACTTTGTGCCATGACGTTCTCCGAGCTCAAGGTCACAAGACAGTATTTGGACGCCTTGGATGACATGGGCATCACGTCGCCCACGGAGATCCAACAAAAGGCCATTCCCAGAATTCGGGCCGGCCAGGACGTCATCGGGATTGCGCAGACCGGCACGGGCAAAACCCTCGCCTTTCTCTTGCCCGTCATGGCCATGTTGTCGCACGCCCAAGGACAGGGCCCGCGTTGCGTGATCCTCACACCGGCCAAGGAGTTGGCGTTGCAAATCGCCGAAGTGGCCAAGCGCCTTGCGGCGCGGACGGATTTGCGGGTCGAAGTGGTCTATGGCGGTGTAGGGCATCGGGCTCAGCAGAAGCGACTTGAGGAAGGCGTTGACCTGGTGGTGGCGACGCCCGGCCGGTTCATGGAGCTCTATTTGCGCGAGGCATTCAGCACCCAGTCCATTCGCCACCTGGTGTTGGACGAGGCCGACCGCATGATGGACCTCGGCTTCATGCCCCAGCTTCGAAAGCTGCTCGAAATTTTCCCCACGAAGCGTCAGAACCTGTTGTTTTCGGCCACCTACCCTCCCAAAACGGAGGCCATGGCGGACGAGTTCCTCTTGTGGCCCACGCGGGTAGAGGCTTCCCCACAGAGCACCCCCGTTGAAACGGTGAAGCAATCTGGATTTCGGGCGGAGAACTTCGGCACCAAGTTGAATTTGCTCGAGCACCTCCTCAAGCAGGAGGATGTGGGGACCCAAGCCCTGTTGTTTGTGCGGGAAAAGGACCAAGCCGAGCACATTGGCCGGAGGATTTTCGACACCGTGACCCGATCTGTGCGCACGCTCCACGCCAACAAGGGGCAGAACAGCCGCATCCATGCCATGGAGGAATTCAAAGCGGGCGAATTGCAAATTCTGGTGGCGACCGACGTGGCCAGCCGGGGCATCGACGTCCCCCAATTGGACCTCGTCATCAATGTCACCGTGCCGCGCGACCCCCACGACTACATCCACCGCATTGGCCGCACGGGCCGCGCCATGAGAACTGGCCGCGCCATCACCTTCATCGACCCCAGTGAAAAGGCCGCCTTAAAACGGATTGAGGGGGTGTTGGGCAAGCCCATGGACATCGCCCCCCTCCCCGAGGGCATCGTGGTTGAGGCCACGCCCAAATGGGAAGCGCAAGCCATGGCCCGGGCCGTCGATCGAGAGAAACGAAAGGCCGACCCCAATTTCAAGGGGGCCTTTCACGAAAAAAAGCGCAAGCCTGGAAGTGGACGTTCCCGGCGGCGGCGTTGATCAAATGGGCGAAGCCCGCCCTGAAGGGTCCAGCCGATAGCCTTCGTCATAGCACCAGACCTCGGTCTCCCCCTTGCGGTTGACGTGAAGCCGGGTGTGGTGCTCAAAGTCATAGCCGTGGTGCTCGAGCCAAGTCAAGCCCTGCACATCGGACGCCCAGGTTCCATCCGCACCTTGGGCTCGGAAAGCCCGAAGAATGTCGTGGTTGCGCTTCAGGATTTGCTGCACTTCCACCACACTGTCCGCGGCTTCTTTGACCCAGGTTGGCGCACTGCGTCTGCGGGATGGGGTTGGATAATGGCTCAGGCAATACTCGGAGCAGAAATCCCCAGAATAAGTGGAATCGAGTCGGCTGGGCAGGTTGGCGCGGCAATGCAAGCAACGTGTAGACATGGTGAATCGTCGGGTTCGGGTGACAATGAAGCCGATGTTGGTGGCAAACCACGGCGAATGGGCGGCGGGGTTCGCCTGCGTGGTCCTTTCCTTTGTGGGCGATGGAAAGCAACCAGCACATTGGCGTGATTGGCGCCGGAACCATGGGGCGCGGCATTGCGCAAATTGCGGCGACGGCTGGGCACTCCGTCACCTTGGTCGATTTGGATCAAGCCGCTTTGGATGCCGCACTGGACAGCTTGCGCAAAGTGTTTGCACGGTTGGTCGAAAAAGGCCGCGTTCAGCCCGCGGATGCAGAGGCCATCCTGGCGCGGATTCAATGCAGCACGGAACTGCAGTCCCTCCACGACGCCAGCCTGGTCGTGGAAGCGATCGTGGAGAAGATGGCCGCCAAAGCCCAGTTGTTCAGCGCCCTGGAAGGGGTGGTGCCTGACGATTGCGTGTTGGCCACCAACACGTCCTCCCTGTCGGTTACGGCGCTCGCCTCCACGCTGGAGAAGCCGGGCCGCTGCATCGGTTTGCACTTCTTCAACCCGGCACCACTCCTGCCCCTTGTGGAGGTGGTTCCAGCCCTGCAGACCCGCGAAGGGCTGGGCAAGGAAATGGCCGCATTGATGCGGCAATGGGGCAAGCAGCCCGCTTTGGCAAAGGATACTCCGGGATTCATCGTCAACCGTGTGGCGCGTCCATTTTATGGGGAGGCCATTCGCGTGTTGGAAGAAGGCGTGGCCGATGTGGCCACCATTGATTGGGCCATGACAGAGCTCGGCGGGTTCCGCATGGGCCCCTTCCAGCTCATGGACCTCATTGGCAATGACATCAATTACGCGGTGACGGAAAGTGTGTGGACGGCGTTTCATTATGACGCCCGCTACAAGCCTTCTTTCGCACAAAAACGCAATGTGGACGCCGGCTGGCTGGGCCGGAAAACGGGCAAAGGATGGCACGACCACTCAGGCAGTGCCGCTGCGCCTGAGCCCAGAAAGGACAAGGACTTGGGCCAAGACATCTTGTGGCGAATCCTGGTCATGCTGATCAATGAAGCCGCCGATGCCGTGTTCTGGGGCGTAGCGAGTGCCGAGGATGTGGACCGGGCCATGAAAGGTGGGGTCAACTATCCCAAAGGCTTGCTGGCATGGGCGGAAGAAGTTGGACTGGACCGGTGCGTTGCCGCCTTGGACAACCTGAAAGCAGAGTACGGTGAGGAACGCTACCGGTGCAGCCCTTTGCTTCGACGGTATGCCGAGCAGCAGCGGGGGTTTTTTAGCTGACGGATCAGCAATCGGACCCGAATCCGCCGAGGAGGGCCAGCACATCGGACACCGTCACCAAGCCGTCCCCATCGATGTCCGCAGAACACCCGGACAAGCATCCGAACTCGGACAACAATATCAAGATGTCGGAGACGGTGATGAGGGCATCGCCGTTCAAATCCAACAGGCACACCAGCTCCTCGGGTGACAAAACGCCGTCGCAGTTGTTGTCCACGCCCTGAGCTGTGGCCGGCGCACCCGGGTAAACCGCCGCATTTTCATCGTCGCAGTCACAGACCGTGGATTCGCCATCCCCGTCCGCATCCACAATGCCAGCGCAGGATTCAAAGCCGGACTGACAGTTGGCCGCGACGCAAGCGGCGCAGTCCGCTTCACTCCCAAAGGCGCAAGTCAGAAAACAATTGTCGCTCACGCACGTGCTCTGCGCTGCGAAACAGCTGACACACCCCGTGCTCATCTGCGGTACCCCATTTGAAATGCACTCGGTGAAGCAGGCGTTGATGTCGCTGGCCAAGAAACAGGAGAACCCGCAGGAAAACACCGCGTCATTGACCATGGCGCCATCGTTGCAAAGCAGCGCAAAATCCGTCGAGTCACACTGGGCCTGCCCTCCAATCGGGAGCAGGGCCAGCATCAAGGCAGAACAGAGAAAGCGAGCAGTTGGCATGGGCAGAAACAGGCAATGGGCTGAGCCTCAAGATAATCCAATGCGCACCGATGGACGCTTGTCGATTTGCAGGTGTCTTGCTTTGAGGACGTCGTCGGGGTGTGTCAAATCGACGAAGCCTCCTGCCATGGGCAGGATGTGAAGCCCGCCATGTTGCTGGTGCCATCTGGAAATGGCTGTGGGCAACTCCCGCTCGCGGCGGACCGGGTTTTCGGGAACGGTTCTCACGGCCTCCAGCATTTCCCGATGTGGCATCCTGAAGCAATTCATGCTCACGCGGACGGTTCCGTCAGGCCACCTGGCCGACGCGATGGTGCGCGCGTCTGGTTTCTCGTGGATGCGCTCAAGCTGCCCACGTTCATCGACGGAAATGACGGCAAACGCACCCACCCTTTCCGCAGGGAGCCCGAGGAATTCCCGGTCAAAGGCCGGCATGCACGCCTCCAATTCGGTCATGGCCTGAAACATCCCGGGCGGGGGCAAATTGTCCCCGTTGGCCACCGTCACGCTTTGCCCGCCCCACTCCGGGTGTGCCTCGAGCGCCACTTGAACGGCATGGGCCGTGCCTTCAGGCTTGCTCCGCCCTTTCGGAATGGCCTGGGTCACGAAATGCGGTGGGTCGTGCTCCGCTTCCGAGGCTTCGAAATGGGGCCGCGTGATGTTGTCCCCTTCCCCAACGACGATGCAGATGTCCCGCAGCCCTTCACGCCGGGCCTGCTCGACGAGGTGCTGTAGCATGGGTTTCCTGTCCAAGCCAAAGCGGATCATGGCTTTGGGGCGCGACCCCGTCTCTTGCAGCACCCAGTCGGGCACATCGGCGGCGGCCTTCATGCGGCTGCCTTTGCCGGCCGCCATGATGATCAGGGGGTGACGCTCATTCATGTCGCACGCCTTCGTCCATTTCAACCACCCAAGCCCCCTTGGCGCCTGCGGCCAGCATGGCCTCGATGACGCTGTCCACATGGGACGCTGCGGTGTAGACAAAAAGACAACCGCCGCCCCCGGAACCGTTGATCTTGCCACCCCAAGCACCGGCCTTGAGTGCGCCTTCGAGCATGGCTTCAATGCGGGGTGTAGACAACCCCAGCACATCCCGCAATACCCCATGATGCTGGGTCAGGGCCTCCCCCATGCGACGGTCGTCCACTTCGCCTGTAGAGAGTTGACCTGCCCATTCCGTTTCCAAGTCACGGTTGACCCGGGTTCCTTCTGCCAAAAGGCGTTGTTGCTCGCTCCAATGGGGTGGATTCACATCGAGGTCGGCCATCAAGGGCAAACGCGCCTCTTTACATCGGGCCAAATGCCCCTGGGTGTCCTTGGGTTGGCCTGAATCGCCAAGAACAAGGACGCCAGACAATGGCCTCAACGCTTGTGGCTCACTGAGGCCAAACCGATGCATGCCCCCGTGGGCGCAGGCGAAGTGGTCCATGTCGCCCCCTGCCCCGTTGAACGCGATCACCTCCGCATGGTGACACCGACGAACGAGCCGATGAGCGGACTCTTCAAGCCCGCAGATTCGGCTCCAGCCTGCCGTCCATGCCGTCAGCAGTGCCGTCGAGGAGCTGCAACCGGCTTGGATGGGAATGTCGCTTCGGATGTGGATGTCCATTCCGTGGGGTGTGGCGCCCGTGTCGCGGAGGATGTCGGCCAAGGCCACTTCCCAAGGGGTCTTCTCGGCCCCCTGTCCAATCCGGTTGAAATCCAATTCAACGACCTCCCCGATCGATTCGCTGGTCAATCGAATCACGGAATCGGGTCGAGGTGTCCAGTCCAACCGGCAGCGGCGGTTGATGGCCATGGCGATGACCGGCAGCCCCAAGTAATCCTGATGCTCGCCGAACAAACAGAGCCGGCCAGGTGCCGAGGTGGTAAACGGCGTCATGCCGCCCTGCGCTGGAGGACGAGGATGCCGAGGACGCTCAAGCCTGTGATGGCCCCAAAGGCCAAGCCAGCGAGGCCATGACCGAACAAAACACTGCCCATTCCCAGCAAAGCGCCATACACCGCCAGACAGCCCAGGAACGCCTGCAGCAGGGAGCGCGGGACATTCCATGTGGCCTCCGCGCCACCGGCTTCTGGAAAACGGGCCCAGCCCGGGCCGCCTGGACCAACGAGGTTCACAAAGCGCTGCAAGACCTCAGGCTGTTCCGGAGGGAGCAAATAGGCCGCCGCGACCCAGCCGGCTGTGGTGATCAGACTCCCCGCTACCAGTTTCGCCCAGCCGGCCATCTCCGGCACCATGGCAACCGGCTCTGCAGCCAGGGCGTCGTGGATCCAAGTGAAGTAGATGGCCACGGCCAGCGAAATGCCCATGGCTGCGATTTCGGTGCCGGCGGAAATGCGCCACCAAAACCAGCGGAGGATGAAGAGGCCGCCGGTCCCGGCTCCAAGCAAAAGGAGCAGATTGAAGGCTTGTCCTGCCGAGGTCAAGGTTAAACTCAATGCAGCTCCGGCCAAAAGCGACAGGACGGTGGCCCATCGTCCCGCCCCCACCTTCTCCTCTTCGGTCGCCTCGGGACGCAGGAAGCGGACCCAGACGTCGTTGACCAAGTAGCTTGCCCCGAGGTTGACTTGGGTGCTCATCGTGGAAATGAAGGCGGCCAGCAGCGAAGCCGTGACCCAGCCGAGGAGGCCGGAGGGCAGCAGGCTGAGCATCGCGGGATAGGCCACGTCGTGCCCCACCTTGTCTGCGGCCAGTGCCGGGAAGGCCGAGGCAATGCTGTCAAGGTCAGGGAAGACGATGAGGGACGCCAATGCCACGAGAATCCATGGCCAGGGGCGCAAGGCATAGTGGGCTGCGTTGAACAACAATGTGGCGCCAACGGCATCTTCCTCGCTGCGCGCACTGAACATTCTCTGGGCGATGTATCCGCCTCCTCCGGGTTCAGCCCCCGGGTAATAACTCGCCCACCACTGTACGGCGAGGGGAACGAGGAGGACGGGAATCCACACTTCAGGGTCGTCGAAATCCGGCCACACGGACAGCTTGCCCGCCACGTTGGGGTGGGACATCAGGCCTGCCATCCCCCCCACTTCGGGCAGGGACAGCACATAGAGGCAGGCCGCCACAGCTCCGCCCATGGCCAGAACGAATTGGAACAGGTCGGTCCACAAGATGGCCCTCAGCCCGCCATAGGTGCTGAAGAACAAGGTGACGCTGCACGTCACGGCCAGGGTCATCCACCCCGGCCAACCGAGCAGGATGCTTCCGAGCTTGATGGCCGCAAGGCTCACGGTGGCCATGACCAGTACATTGAACACGAGTCCGAGGTAGATGGCGCGGAATCCCCTCAGGAATGCGCCTCCCTTGCCACCGTACCTCAATTCATAGAATTCGATGTCGGTCAAGACGCCGGAGCGGCGCCACAGTTTGGCGTAAATGAACACGGTGACCATGCCGGTCAACAAGAAGGCCCACCAGGCCCAATTGCCCGATACGCCCTGCTGGCGGACGAGATCCGTGACGAGATTCGGCGTGTCTGCACTGAACGTGGTGGCCACCATGGAGGTGCCAAGCAACCACCAGGGCATGGTCCGTCCACCGAGGAAGTAATCGTCCGCATTGCCCCTTCCCTTGCGGCCTGACCACCAACCGATCCCCAGGACGATCAGCAGCACGGCCGCGATGATGCCCCAGTCCAAACCCGTCCATTGCATGGCGTCAATGTACACGCACAGGCGCGGTTAAACCGGGATGGGCGTGAGCCGTTATCTTCATGCGTCTGTCACCCCCATGTTCAGCTGTGCTCAACCCCTCTTGCGGGTCATTCTCTTCCTGGCCCCGCTCTGCCCCATCTGCCAGAACATGACGCACGAGATGCGCTTGCTCGAGGAGGAGTTCGCCGAGACACCAGTGGAATTTGTGGGCGTCTTTCCCAATGCGTCCACCCGAGCCGAGCAAATTGTGGAATTCGGCCAGAAGTATGGGCTGGAGATGACCCTCATTGCGGACACGTCGGACTGGGCTGGTCGGCTCGGTGCGCATTGGACGCCGGAGGCCGTTGTGCTCGATGAGCGTGACTCGGTCGTCTACCGAGGGCGGTTGAACGACCGGTATTTCGCGCCCGGCAAGCGGCGGACCCGAACCCGGAACCGGGATTTGCGGACAGCATTGAAAGAGGTGCTGGATGGCCAACCCGTATCGAACCCGGTCACAGACGCGGTCGGGTGTCCCATCGAAGGCATTCGCCTCCACAAAGCCCCTTAAATTGAACGCCATGCGACGCTTGCTTCTTTCTCCCCTCCTGTTGTTGGCCTTCACCTCCTTCGGACAAGAGGTGACCTACCACGCTGATGTTGCGCCCATCATTCATGCAAATTGCACGGAGTGTCACCGGGTGGGTGAAATCGGCCCTATGCCATTCACGTCCTTCGAAGAGGTTTCGGCTTATGGCGAATTCATCGAATTCGTGACGTCGACGGGCTACATGCCGCCATGGACACCGGATGCCGACTACAGTCACTTTGTGGGCGAACGGGTCTTGTCCGCAGAGGACATCGAAACGCTGAGCGCTTGGGTGGATGCCGGCAAGCCTGAAGGAGATCCTTCAGACAATCCAGGGCTCCCCAGCTTCCCTGTGGGCAGCCAAGTGGGCACGCCAGACCTCGTGTTGTCGATGCCGGAGCCGTACCTGCACACGGGAGACATGACCGACCAATACCAGGTGTTCATCCTGCCCACCGAGTTCGAGACCGACGCGACGGTCCGTTCTCTCGAAGTCCGCCCCCAAAACGGAGCCATCGCCCACCACGCCATTTTGGGCGTGGACACTGAAGGCATTGCAGCGCAAATGGACCAGCAAGACCCCGATCCGGGCTACGAGAGTTTCGGTGACTTCGGGTTTGATGCGTACAGCAGCTTCTTTGGCGGGTGGGTGCCAGGCACGCTGCCGGTGGTCTATCCCGAAGGCATCGGTCGGGTGATCCCAGCGGGTTCAGACCTGTTGATTCAAATGCACTATGGCCCCAATGCAGCGGACGAGTCTGACCAAACGGAGTTGAATGTCTTCTTCACGGAGGGGCCCGTCGAACGAGAAGTGGAAACGGGCATCATGGGACCTTGGAATTTGGATGAGCCCTTTGTGATTCCAGCCAATCAGGTCAAGGTCTTCCACGGCGAGTATCCCATCTGGAATGACATCAGCCTGATCAACATCGTGCCCCACTGCCACCTCATTGGGGCCAGCTGGGAGGTCTTTGCCACCTCTGCAGACGGCAATGACACCATCCCGCTCATTTCCATCCCGGAATGGGATTTCAATTGGCAAGGCTTCTTCACGTTCCCCACCCTGACCAAAATCCCGGCAGGGTATACAATCGAGGCCATTGCCGCTTACGACAACACCGCGGACAACCCGTTCAATCCAAGCAACCCGCCGCAAAATGTGTTTTACGGGGACAACACCGAGGACGAGATGTTCTTTGTCTTCGTGGATTACGTCCCCTATGAAGAGGGGGACGAGGACATCTCTTTGGAGACGCCACTGGTCTCTGGCATGGGTGCGCTGGACCCCACGGGCCCCCTTGTCTCCTTGCAGCCCAACCCGAGCCGTGGCCACGTTCAGGTCCTGGCAGACCCGTCGTTCACGGGACAGACTTGGTCCGTGGCTGACCTTGGTGGGCGTGTGCTCCTCGAAGGCACTTTCCGTTCGGCCAACCAAAGGCTCGACTTGACAGCGCTGACCAACGGCGTCTACCTGTTCCGGTCCGAAGACGGAGTGGAACGGGTGGTCATCCAGCGCTGACGCCCCATCCGGCAGCGCCGGTCCACAGGTGGGTCAGGATGCCTTGGCGCTCGATTCCCGATGGTGTCAGTGGGTCGATGCGCACCTCGCCAGATGCGTGAAGCACGGTCCAGCCTTCTGATCCAGAGTCCAGCGCCAGTCCAACGTGGGTCACGGACCCTTGGCTTTCCTTGTGGAAGAAGACGAGGTCTCCGTGCAGCAATTCGCTCCACCCTTCTCGGTGGTCAGATGATGCCGCCCATTGCTGGCTCGCATCTCTTGGGATGTACATTCCACACAGGGCTCCGGCAAGCTGTGTCAGCCCACTGCAATCGATGCCCAAAATGCTCTTTCCGCCCCACAAATAAGGTGCGCCCATAAACGACATGGCTACAGCCACGATGTCGTCTGGCGCTTCTGAATTCTGGTCGGGAAAGGCCATGCGAGGCAGGCGGCTCCCCGCGGGCAGGTGAAGCGTTTGCCCCGCCCATTGCATGGCGGTCAAAGGGGCGGTGAGCTGCACACATTCCGCTTCAAAGGCGTCTAGGGCCTCTTCGGATGTGTCCACGAGTTTGGGGTCAATGAAGCCCGTGTAGCCATCCAGATGAAGCCGGACGGCGGCCCAGCTGGGCTGCCCTTCGACAGTTTGGATGTCCACACGCTCCCCAAACAAGGCCTGGGTGACCATTTCCGCCCGGTCCGAGGGGTCGAGCCGAACAGGAGCCAAAGGAACCCGGATGACCCCTTCCATCAGGCTCCGCAGTCCACGACCATGGCACTGGCGCCGCCACCGCCGTTGCAAATGCCTGCGGCCCCGTAGCGCTTTCCATGGCGCTTCAAGGCATGGATCAAGGTGACCACGATGCGGCTGCCTGAGCTGCCCAACGGGTGGCCGAGGGACACGGCACCGCCATGAACGTTGACCTGAGCTGCATCCAATCCCAGCAGCTTGTTGTTGGCCAATCCCACCACGGAGAAGGCTTCATTCAACTCCACCAGGTCCATCTCATCGAGGCGCATTCCAGCGCGATCCAATGCGATGGGCATGGCCTTGGCGGGCGCTGTGGTGAACCACTCCGGCTCGTTTGCGGCGTCGGCGTTTCCGAGAATGGTGGCCAAGGGCGTCACGCCCAGTTCTGCCGCTTTGTCTGCCGACATCAGCACCAATGCGCTGGCGCCGTCATTCAACGTGCTCGCATTGGCTGCCGTGACGGACCCTTCCCGGTCGAAGACGGGGCGCAGGTTGGGGATCTTGTCGAGTTTGACGTTGCGGAACTCCTCGTCCTCGCTCACCATCACGGGGTCGCCCTTGCGCTGTGGGACGGCCACGGGTGCGATTTCCGCTTCGAACGCCCCTTCTTCCCAAGCCTGGGCGGAACGGCGGTAGCTCTCGATTGCAAAGGCATCCTGATCCTCTCGGCTGAAGCCATGCTCTTTGGCGCACAGCTCGGCGCACAGCCCCATGTGCTGCTGGTTGTAGACATCGGTCAATCCGTCGTGCACCATGCCGTCCACCGCTTTGAGGTTGCCGAGCTTGACGCCCTGCCGGCCGTTCAAGTAATGCGGCACTTGAGACATGTTCTCCATGCCGCCTGCAATGGCGACATCGATTTGGCCGAGGGCAATTGCGTTGGCGGCCAGGTGAATCGCCTTCATGCCGCTCGCACACACCTTGTTGACGGTGGTGCAGGGAACGGTGTCTGGAATGCCAGCACCCATGGCGGCTTGGCGGGCAGGCGCTTGTCCAAGTCCGGCCTGCAAGACGTTGCCCATGAACACCTCGTCGACCTGGTTGGGGGCAACCCCAGCACTTTCAAGTGCGGCGGAAATGGCTGTGGACCCAAGTTGGGTGGCTGGAATGCTGGAGAGGGCGCCAAGGAAGGAGCCCATCGGGGTGCGCTTGGCAGCAGCAACGATCACTTTTCTGGTCATTTCAGAGGGTGTTGATGTGGGCGCGAAGATACATGTCTGCTTTCCCTGCAGATTGGCATTCGTTGGGAGTACCGATCATCTTCTGAACGCCTTTGGCACGGGCTTTGCCCCCTTCTCGTCAGCTGTAAGCAGCGAGATATGGTTCAAAGCGCAGGCACAGCCTGTGCAGATTTGGTTAAGGTTGAAGCGCCCCGAAACGTCGGGGCGTTTCTCATTTCACCACCCGCAGGAATTCCTTGGGCATGCGGGTTTTGACTTCCCACATCGCATCGAGGATGTCGTCGGTCATGACGGCGCGAAACAAATGCACGCCTTGTCTTCCAAGCGGATCAGGGGCTTCTTGTCCCAGCCCGCACACCATGCAATTGTGGTGGCGCAATCCCGGAAGGATGTCTGGAATGTCCTGCAGACCGGCTTGCACCCGAAGGATGGTGAACCGCCCCCCGCTGCGCATCTTGCGGAAAGGGAACTTCTTGGCGGAAAACTTCTCGCCGGGCTTTCTCCGCGCGCTGAACTCGCCATCTTCTGGCATCTCGCCTTTGAGGAGCAAGTAGCTCTCAAAACGGAATTCGCCCCATTTCTCCTGCAAGCGCCGGCGCAACGAAACGTCGCGAACGACCACGGCAATGCCGCTGGAGTCTTTGTCGATCAGGTTCACGAAGTGCACGGGTCGTTCTGCATTGCCCTGCTCCAAATCGCGGGCGACCAGAAACTCTTTGACGCGGGTGAAGCTGGTGTCAACGCGGGGGTTGGGAGAAGCCGACACCCATCCCGCAGGCTTCAGATAGCACAGCAAGTCGTCGTCCTCATAGAGAATTTCAAACGGCAGGTCATCTGCTGGACGAATGGACTTGGGCGCATCGGCGCGCTCCAACTTGCGCTCCTCTTTGGACTCTGGCGCCGAAATCTCTTGGCCAACCTTGACGATGGTCGACGGGATTTTGACCTGCTCGTCCGACACCCGGACGCTGCCTCCCTTGATCAGGTTGCGGGCAGCCGTCGTGCTGCCAAGCTGGAGTTCAGATCGGACCAGGGCGTGAAGCGGCGCTTCGATTTCAGCGATCCAACGGCGGTAGACCGTTTTTGGACGGGGAGTGCGTTGCGGCATATGAAGGCGCAAGATGCACCCGTCCCTGTCATTCTGAGCAGAACGTGCCGTACAAAGCCAACAACGCGAGGATGTCATTGGCCGAAACGGCACCATCCCCCGTGATGTCCTGCGTGCATCCGCTGGAGCATCCGAATTCAGACAGGGCGGACAAGATGTCGGTGGCGCCATGAACCCCGTCTCCGTCAAGGTCACCTGGACACGTGGGGTCAGGACAGGCGTAGTCACAACTGCCGTCGGACTGCCCAGCAGCTGGATTGAAATTGCAGGCCGCGACATCCGTGCACCCTGCCAAATTTGCCCGTGGCAAGCAAAAGGTCAGCTGGGCGGATGGGCCAAAGTCCGCTGGCAGGCTGGGTTGCTCGGCTGGCCAGACCTCTCCTGCTTGAGTGGATTGGATCGAAAATCCGCCGGTCATGCCGCAGTCATCAGAGCTCCAGCCATTTCCGCCTTGGTCATGGAACACCACCTCGTGGCACCCATGGGTTAAGCACAAGGTGTCAGTCGTGGGTTGTTCGGGCAGGAAATGCTGACGCTGTCCGGATTCTGAGCCGGTGCTGTCCGACACCGACCAGGCCAACTCGAGTGGTCGGCAATCCGCGGTGGTCAAAAACAGCACGGGGCCTGTGCCAGATCGGTGGCCCCATTTGGCGGAGGCCACGTCATTTTGAGCCACATCATCGACTCCGGAAGTCATCTCGCCATCGGACAGTCCGCCTTGTAATCCCACCACGCTCAGCAGCCGCGCCGTGCAGTCACTCCCCCACTCCACGGCGTCGGGCAGGACCTGGTCCCACGGCAATTCCGCAGTTCGGTTTGGGGGGAGTACAAATCCGTAATTCAGGGTGTCCACCTCGTTCCACACCACCGTGGCTGCGACCAAGGTGTCCGAACCGGCATTGCGAAAGTCGAGCGCCACCCTGGGGATTTCACCGCACTTTTCCGGAGTGGCACCCACAATGCGAAGACAAGCCCCGTCCCGCTCCGGGATGTCATGCAACGGGGCGCGCCACAATCCGCGGCCATAGGTCGACAACAGCAATTCCCCGGTGGAGTACCGGATGCCCAAATCGGAACACAACACTTCCGGCAACCCTTCCTTGTAGGGCAGCCACAGGTCTGTTCCTGATGGCAACACGTACACCCCCGCATCCGTGCCGGAATACAAATCGCCAGACAGGGTGTCCAGCGCCAGCGCATTGACCGGCAATGCGGGCAACCCCTCGCCCACCGAACTCCACGTTTGCCCGGCATCGGCGGTGTGCCAAATCCGGTTGTCGGCATCGTAGCCACCAAAAGCCAGCCAGAATGCCGCGGCATCTGACGGGTCAATGAGCGCGTCGGTGACCGGCAGTCCAGGAAGACCGGACAACGGGCTCCAGGCTTGAAGGTCGGTGGTCCGAAACGCCAGTGTTGACCGGGCCAAGATGGCCACCTCCGGGTCCGCTTCCGTCATGGCCAACACCTCCATTTCGGCGCCAGCGATGGCGTCGGTCTGGTTCCAAGTTTGGCCTTCGTCATCGGTCCAATACAGCCTGTGCTTGGCGATGACGATGCGGTCGGGGTTGCCCGGGGCGAAGGACATGGGCGTGTCCCAATCGCCGCGCTCATGGACCCCCACGCCGTTGGACGACACCCATTCCGACCAGCTCCACCCTGCGTCTTCGGAGCGGTAGGCGCGTCCAAAATATTCGGCGGCGTAGAGCACGTTTGGCGCGTCGGGGTCGATCATGCAATGAAAGCCGTCTGCACCGATGACGCGGGCATGGCCCCGTTCATCCAGCAGGTTGACCCCGTTGTCTTGCCAGCCCGAGACCCATCGGTTGGGGTTGTTCTCGGAAAATGCAAAGCGGTAGACCTGACCAATGTCCAAGCCTTGGCTGAGGTCTTCCACAACGCCCGCCCGGAGCCGAGAGATGCCGCCATCGTGGGCGCTCACCACATCCTGCGTGCCGGGGACAAACACCACTGCATGGTGGTCGGCATGGACTTCAGGAACGTCCTCCGCACCATACCAATGCCCGATGCACTGCCACTGTGTTCCGCCGTCCCACGTCTCCCAAAGGTTGACTCCGCCCGCCACCACGTGGTCGGCATCCAGCGGGTCAACAGCCAGGGCCAAGTCGTAAAACCCTTGGCCACCATAGTCGGAGCCGTCCACTGTCCACCCCAACAAATTCGGGACGCCTGCAATTTCCGAGAACGTCAGGCCCGCATCCGTGCTTTTGTAGATCCCTCGCAGGCCTTGGGTGCTCGACCGAGCAGCAATGGCCCACACGTCATCCGGGGCAGCCGGTGAAGCCGCCAATGTGATGCGGCTGACCACAAAGGAACTGGGCAGACCTGATGTCGGCTCCCAGTCGATTCCCCCATTGACCGAACGGTACACTTTGCCGGGCCGCTCAGCGGCATACCAAATGGCCGTGTCTGTGGGGTGCGGAATCAAATCTGAAAACAGCCCCTCCTGGGTTTGGTCAAACGTGACGCCGTCATCCGTGCTGATGTACAGGCCGTTGGAGGCCGCGACCAAAATGTGTTCGGGTGCACCTGCTTTGCGGTGAACGCGTTGGACCGTTTCCGTCTGCGACAAGTCAAAGGAGAGGCCGGTTGGGTCCCACGTCGCTCCCCCGTCCACACTTTGCATCAATCCAATGGCATAAGCACTTCCGAAGTCTCCATCGCCTGTCGCGGCCAGCAATTTCAAGGTGTCCTCCGGATGAAATGCCACATCGGATACGCCCATTCCCGCCCAATCAGCTTCACCCAGCAGGCGCCAATGGGCACCCGCGTCTGCGCTTCGCCAGACGCCACCACTCGGGGCACAGGCCACCCATGTCGAGGAGTCGGATGGATGGATCACCACGCGGTTGACGCGGCCAGCGCCACCGACCAACGGGATTCCTGGAGGATCAGCTGGCGTCCAAACAGACGGGATGGGTGCGGTCCTCGCCCGTTTTCCTGCCCTTTCGAGTTCTGTGGCTTTCCACACCCCATCGGGCGCAGATTTTTCTGTAGACCCCACATATGCCCATCGATGTCGGGCCAGGTGCCACCACCGCAAAAAAGGTTGGACCCCCTTTCCCCGTTCGGCGGTGCTGTCCGCCCATGTGCTGTCGAATTGAGCCTTGGCATCGAGGACGGCCATCCCACCGTGCAAGGACTCTCCCCAATGCTGTCCCTTCACATCTCCAATTCCCAAGACCGTCAACAAGAACAGCACTTTCAGTGCAGACCAAGCGGTCCGATGGGATGTGAGGTGCGGTTGCATCTGGTCAGTCAGGCGTGGCTACTCCCCTTGAAATATGCTTCAAAATCAGTCAGACCAATGCGCCGATGTGTCGGAGTTCGCCCTGCGGCTGGTCACGTCGTCATTGTGGGCACGGTACACCGAAAGTGACCAGTGCCGACAGAATGTCACTCGCCCCGACCAGGCCGTCGCCATCGAGGTCGGCGTCCCCACAATTGGAATAGCAGCCAAAGGAAGACAACAGCACCAAGATGTCGGACGCGCCACGAACGCCATTGCCGTCCAAGTCACCGAAACACGGGGGTTCGAACGCGTCGCAAACACCGTCCCCGTCTGCATCCTCGAGGCAGTTTCCGTCGCAATCATATTCCGGCTCTGCGTAAGTGCACGCCCCAGGGTCGGTGGCGTCCGCATTGTAATTGCACGCCGCCTCATCCTGGCATCCAGGGATTTCCAATTCATCGCAGATGTCGTCGCCATCCGCATCGTTCAGGCAACGGCCCACACAATCCACCACGGAAACGCCGTCCACGATGCTCTCGGGGAACAAGTCGCCCGGAGATTGGCACTGACCATTGTCGATGGCGGCACCCGGGTCGTAGTTGCAATAACTCGGGTCGGTGCATCCTGCGCAACTCTCGAAGTCGCAACTGCCGTCGTCCATGGTCGCCGCCTCTTCATAGTTGCAGGCGCCCTGGTCCATGCACCCGGGGATTTCAACTTCGTCACAGACTCCGTTGGCGTTCACGTCGTTCAAACAGTCCCCGTCGCAATCGACGTAGGTCTTGTTGTAGATGTCCACGGGGAATGCGCAGCTGCCATCGTCAATGGTGGCTTCGGACGTGGTGTTGCAAGCGTCCGGTGATGTGCAGCCTTTGCAACTGTCATAGTCGCAACTCTCGTCCGGGATTGTGGCTTCGGAATCGAAGTTGCACGCACTGGCATTGATGCACCCTGCGCAGCTGAGGAAATCGCAATTGCCGTCGTCCAAGGTGGCCTCTGCACTGAAATTGCAGGCCGTAAAGTCCATGCACCCGGAGACCTCTTCCTCGTCGCACACCCCGTTGTTGTTGGCGTCATTGTAACAGACTCCCTCGCAATCCACGTTGGGAGAAGGGAACAAGTCCGCCTTGTACAAGCAGGTTTCGTTGGAGGCTTGTGTGAAGGTGTCGTCGTAATTGCAGGCGTCGGCATCCAAGCAGCCAAAGCAATCAAACGTGCAGCTGTTGTCGAAGATGGTCGCCTCCGGATTGTAGTTGCACGCCTGCGGGATGGTGCATCCTGAGGTCATGACAAGCCCTTCCCTGTCGACTCCGCCTGCAGCCATGCCTTCTCCCTCGCAATCGCTGAAGTCGCAAGCTTCCACTTTGTAGAGGTCCGCGTTGGGGTCATAGTTGCACGCAAATCCGAGGGGACAACCTGCACACGTGATGAAGTCGCAGGATCCGTCATCGACATTGGCGCCACTGTCGTAGTTGCAGGCCTTGGGGGATGTGCATCCCGGGTATTCGCAGCCAAAAGTGATGTTGGCGCAGGCCTCAAAATTGGCTGCGTTGGCATCGGTGCACCCCGGAATCCGCATGGCGGGCTCAAAGGTGTTGGCTGCGCAGTAGCCCAGCTTTTCGGATGTGGTGCTGCCGTCAATCTGCACTTCTGAGTTCAGGAAAACGTTGTCGCTCAGGGTCAAGGCCACATCGGACTCCAGCTGGATCCCTTTGGCGTGCAAATTGAAGTTGGACTGGGTCACTTCGATGGAAGAGCCAGGACCCGATTGGCTCACGTGCAATCCCTGTCCTCCTGCGTTTTCAAAATCGGATGCGGTGACCACGCTCGAAGTGCTGGCCGTGGTGGACAAGCGGATGCCGTCCCCATTGGCCTGGAAACGATTGCGCGTCACGGTGAGGGAGCCGGATTGCTGCAAAATGCCTTCTTGGAAGCGTGAAATGCGATTGTCCTCTGAAAGAACGAGGCCATGGGCGACGATGCCGGATGTGCCGGCCACCTGGTCTCCGCGCAGAATGGAATTGCGCACCGTCAATCCGACGGCGGTGTCGGCGAGGGCAATCGCGGTGCCAGACGTTGTGGACACCCGGATTCCATCCAAGATCGGTTGGCCGCCGGCCACGACAATGCCCATGATGTTGGTCTCCTCGGCGCGGAGGGCCGCACTGTCTGCAGGGATGCCGCTGTTGGCGCCCATCAGGGTGATGTCCTTGTCGATGACCACAGGAATCGTGTCGTAGACCCCAGCCTCGATGTGGACCACCCCTCCATCTGAGGCCGCATCGACGGCGGGCTGAATGCGCATGCCTGGGTAGACCATTCCTTGTTGGGTGTTCAAATCAAAGGAAATCAAGTCTGATATCGCGCCGCCCAATGTGGCCGCAACCTGCCGCACGTCGTCGTTGTGAACCACGATGCATCCCGTGAGGTCCCCCGGTGCTTCGATGACCTGCTCGAATCCCGCAGCTTGAATGTTGAGGGGGAAACCCGGGCCGATGCCCACAGGCAGAATGGCCGGGTCGATTTGAACCACGATGCCGCCACCACCGAGGGTCTGGGGGCCGCCCAAGTCCAAGTCCCCCATGATGGTGATGCTGGAGATCTCTTGGTCGTAGTAGTTGGATTCCATGATGGCGATGTCCCCAAAACCATTGTCGCGGCTGTAGACATTTTCGAGCAGCACATGGTCGCAGGTGCTCAAGGCCACGCCGAATCCGATGGCGCTGCCTACGACGTCCACATTGCGAATGACGTTGAGGTCAGGACCTGTCAGGCCATTCAAGTCAATGCAAGAGCGGTCGGGGTCATAAACGGCCACATCCTCGATGGTCATTCCAGTGATGCCGGGCTCACTGTGGATGGCAAAGTGGGGATTGTCCCCGCCAGCCAACACGGTGATGTCCTTCACCGTGACGTGGCTGCTTCCAATGGTGATGCCCCATCCAATGTCTTGGGTCACATCGATCAAGGTCCCGCCGTTGGGGTCCCCCAACAGCGTCAAGGGTTGGGACAGGTTGACGCGCTCTTGGAAGGTGGTTGCTGCCAGTTGCAAGACGTCACCGGCCGCCGCGTTCGCCACAGCGTCGCTGATGGTCACGTGTGAGGAACCACTCGTCACGTTCGTGACCGGAACGATCTGCGCCATGAGCGAGACGCAGGTGACCAGGTATAAGGCAAGCAGAACCCCCTTCATAATTGTTTGTGTCTTATAAATATATGCTTTTGAAGGGAGAGCCCCCGTGCCAAGCGTCAGTTCTACGCGAATTCTGTGCTTGGGTTACGAAAAAAGGCGCCTCAAGGGCGCCTTTTTCTAGAGTGCTGTCCGGCAGTCCTCAATCACATGCCGTCGCAAAGACGGTCAGGAACGCCAAGATGTCGGCTGAGGTCACCGCACCGTCGCCGGTCAAATCCCCATCACCACAGCCCGCCATGCATCCAAACTCCGTCAGAAGCACCAACAAGTCCGCCGCAGATCGAATGCCGTCATTCGTCAAATCGCCAAGGCACACCTCGTCTTCATCGCAAACCCCGTCCCCATCCGAATCATTCAGGCATTCACCGAAGCAGTCCACAATGCCGGATCCGTATAGGCCCACCGGATAGGTGCAGCTCCCGTCTTCCTCTGTCGCACTGCTGTTGTAATTGCAAGCGTCACTTTGGGTGCACCCCAGAATCTCTTGCCCGTCACACACGCCGTCGCCGTCTGTATCCGAGAGGCAGGCGCCGTCACAGTCCTCGCCTTCCTCAGGGTAAATGCAGGATGAATCCGAGTCGGTGGCGGCTTCGTTGTAATTGCACGCCGCATCGTCTGTACAACCGGGAATTTCGAGTTCGTCACAAACGCCGTCCCCATCGAGGTCGTTCAGACATGCCCCATTGCAATCCAAGAGGTCGGTTCCATACAACAGGAAGGGTGTGGTACAAGACCCATCCTCCTGGGTGGCATACGGATTGTAGTTGCACGCATTCTCGTCGGTACAGCCGGCGCAGCTCAGGAAGTCACAGCTGCCATCGTCGAGCTCCGCTTGGTCGTTATAGTTGCAGGCGTCAGATTGGGTACACCCTTCCAATTCGTCCTCGTCGCACACGCCATCTCCGTCTGCGTCATTCAGGCATTGTCCCTCGCAGTCCAATGTGGTGCTGTTGTACAGATCAAGCGGATAGGTGCAACTGCCGTCTTCGTCAGTGGCGGCTGGACTGTAATTGCAGGCTTCCGGGTCGGTGCAGCCTTGGCAACTCTCGTAGTCACAGGATGCGTCGTTGATGGTGGCGTTCGGAACGTAATTGCAAGCCCCTGGATTGGTGCAGCCCGCGCAACTTGTGACATCACAGGAGCCGTCTTCATCCGTGGCTGCTGGATTGAAGTTGCACGCGCCTGCGTCTGTACACCCCGGCACTTCGGTTTCGTCGCACACCCCGTCGCCATCGGCATCATTTGCACAGCCCCCGTTGCAATCCAAAATCGGGTCGGATGGGTACAAGCATTGCCCGGAGATGGTCGCTTCCGGCGTGTAATTGCACGCCCCTGGGTCCAAACACCCGACGCAACTGACGTAGTCGCAGTTTCCGGAAGCCTGCGTGGCTTGCGGGTCATAATTGCAAGCCGATGCATCCATGCAGCCGGAACAACTCGCGAATTCACAGGTCCCATTGTCGTCGGTGGCATCGATGTCATAGTTGCATGCCGATGAGCTCGTGCACCCCAACACCTCTGCTTCATCGCACACCCCGTCTCCGTCCTGGTCATTCAAACAGGCGCCCGTGCAATCCACGTAGTGGACACCAAAGTCGTCCTGCGGATAGGAGCAACCCGAGTTGAATGTGGCTTCCGCATCGTAGTTACACGCTGCCGAGTCTGTGCAGCCAGCGCAACTGACGTAGTCACAAGACGCATCGCCGAGGGTGGCATTGGGGTCATAATTGCAGGCTTGACTGTCGGTGCACCCCGCGCAAGATTCGGATTCGCAACTCCCGTCATCCTCTGTGGCGGACGGCTCAAAGTTGCAGGCTTGGGCGTCCGTGCACCCCTGCAGTTCCTGTCCATCGCAAATGCCATCACCATCGGCGTCCTGCAGGCACTGACCATCACATCCAACATCGGCGGTTCCAAACTCGTCCTCTGGATACGTGCACGTGTTGGTGGGCAGGGTGGCTTCACCGTCAAAATTGCAGGCCGATGGGTCGGTGCACCCCGCACAGGAATTGAAATCGCAAGCGCCTTCCTCCATGAAGTTGCACGCAATGGGGACCTGACAGACGTCCAAGAAGGCCATCCCTGCCGACTGGCCGTATGTGCAACCATACGTCAATGACGAAAAGATGGCGGGATCGTAATTGTCGGCTGCTGGGTCTCCGCAACAGCTCAAATAGTCACAGAGGCTGCCATCGTGAATGGTGGCGTCGGGGTCGTAATTGCAGAAGCCTTCAATGGCGCATCCTGCGCAGCTTGCCGATTCGCAAGACCCGTCGTCCACATCCGCTGCGGGATCGAAATTGCAGGCGTCGACGGTTGTGCACCCAGCAAACAGACAACTGCCGTCGTCCTTTGTGGCGTCGGAATTGTAGTTCGCGGCTGCTTCATCGAGACACCCGGTTATGTTGCAGGACCCATCGTCGATGGTGGCCGCGGGCTGGTAGTTCGTGGCGTTGGGATTCGTACAACCCCGGCAGCTGAAATAATCGCAGTCGCCAATCTGGGTGGCTTCGGGATCGTAATTGCACGCCCTTTCATCGGGGCAGCCCACGCAACTGGTCAAGTCACAACTGCCGTCGTTGACATTGGCCGCCGGGTCAAAGTTGCAGGCGCCTTCCTGGGTGCACCCGAGGAATTGGCACGTCCCATTGTCCAGGTTGGCCATCGGGTTGTAGTTGTTGGCCGCCGCGTTCGTGCAGCCGAAGTACAGGCAGCTGCCGTCGTCGAATGTGGCGTCTGCATCGAAGTTGAATGCCTCAGAATCCGTGCACCCACGGCAAGACAAGAACTCGCAATTGTCGGATTCGAGCAAGGCGTCCGGGTCATAGTTGCAGGCGGTGACCAATTGACATCCGGCACAACTCGTGTAGTCACATGAGCCATCGTCCACATCTGCATTTGCGTCAAAATTGCACGCTCCGGAATCGACACATCCGGCATACCGACAATCGGCATTCACTGTGGCGCAGGATTCATAGTTGGTGGCCGAGGTGTCCATGCAAGCCACAATGGTGATGCCGGGATTGAAGAAGTCATTGCCCTCGCAAAGCCCAATCAATTGTGGTGATTCCAACCCGACCACGGGATCTTCGCTCAGGCTGAAGGCATTGCCTTCGACTTGAAAGCTGGGCAAGGACTCGAAATTCAAAACATGGCGGTGCAATTCCCCCGTGCAACCCGTCAAAATGAGGCTGTCCAGTTCGTTGGACGCTCGAACCAGCAACGCGTCCCCTCCGGCATTGAGAAAGGAACAGGAGTCCACCCGCATCACCACCTCGGCATCCGGGCTGTCCATGACCAACGCCGTTTCGTTGAAGTCAAAGCGGGATTGTTGCACATCCAAATGGCCTGAAGTGGCCATGGCGGCCAAGTTCCAATTCTGGAAGGCCATGCGGTCCAAGGTGGCCGCCCCAGCGCAGACGACCCCCTTCGATTCTTGCCCGAATGCCAAGGCCATCCTGCGAACAACCGAGTTCCGAATGGTGCAATCCTGTGCGGAAGAAGAGATGTCGACTGCGGTTTGTCCCGCGCCGTCCATTTGGATGCGGATGCCATCGATGAGCACCCCACTCGCTGAAATCTGAAGCCCACCAGAAAACACAGCTTCTTCCTGCCGGGCATCGGAATCACCCGAAAGCCCTGCATTTGGGCCGAAAATGCTCACCGCTTTGTCCACCAACACCGGCTCAGCATCATAAGACCCCGCCTTCACGATTTGGATGACATCCGCTTCGCCGGCCACCTCAACGGCATGGGTCAAAAGCAATCCGGGGTACAGTTCCCAATTTCCATTGGACACGTTTTTGCAAACCAGTTCCCCCACTCCATTGATGCTGGAGAGTTGGGCGCTGAGCATTTCAATCGATTCGCCATTGCCGAGCAGATATCCCAACGTTGAGCCGTCGTAATTCGACATGGCGGACAACCGGTGAACGAATCCGGCCTGCATGTCCAAGTCGAATTCAGGCCCCACGCCGGTCTCGACCACCGTCGAATCGGCCTGCACGAGCACGCCGCCAAACCCATCTGAATTCGGGCCCAGCAACTGCAAGTCCCCTTTAAATTCGAGGTCGCCAGTAGATTGCTCTGTGTAGGCGCTCTCCAAGATGCCAATGTCGCCATACCCGTTGCCGCTGCTGACAAAACCGTCCACGGTTACACCGCGACAACTGCTCAACGCCAATCCAAAACCGGCGGAGGAGCCGACCACCTGGCAAGCTTCAATGAGGTTGGCGTTGACATCGGAAAGCCCGTTCAGGTCAATGCCAGAAGTTGGATTGTTGTATACCGTCACATGGGACAGGGCAATCCCACTGATGCCCGGTTCACTGTGGATGGCGTACTCATCATGGCTGGCGTTGCTGATGACCGTGATGTTCGCCAAGGTGATGTGACTCGCATTGAGCCGCAACCCATAGCCAGAAGTGCCTCGGATGTCCAGGATGGTGCCTCCATCGGGATCTCCGATCATGTGGATCGATTTCGCCAACTCATGCCGTCCCGAGAATGTGATGGGCCCCAAAAAGAGCGAGTCGCCCTCGGACGCTTCGGACAAGGCTTCCGGCAAATTGACGTAGGATGTGCCCGTTGTGGAATTGACAATCGGCTCCGTCTGGCCCAATGCCACACAGGCCGTGAAAAGAAGACAAGAGATGATCAGGAATCGCACTCGGCAATGTACTCTGCAGACAGAAGCGCGGCCCAACTTTAAGCCTGCCGTTTATCGCGTTTGACGGGGCTAGCAAATCATATGGGGAGCTTTATCAAAATTCACACACCTTGTAAACGGCACGTTTTTTTGACGGAGTTTGATTACTTTCCATTTACCATTGATTACCTCATGCGCGCTTTGACCTTCTGCCTGCTCTTTCTGGCACCTTTCGCACTTTCTGCCCAACTCACCATTGACGCCACGGCCTATTCTACCCGCTGTGCTGGCAGCTCGACCGGCTTGGTGGAGTTGAACGCGACAGGTGCTGTGGGAGAAGTGACCTATGCCACAAACCTCAACTTGTCCGCCCTCCCAGCCGGAGACTACTCGTTCGGTGCTGAGGACGAAGGCGGGCAAACCGCGACGGTGTCTTTCACCATTCTGGACCGGCCGGAAACCTGCGGTTGCACTTACACCCAGGCGTTCAATTACGACCTCAATGCCGAAGTGGACAATGGATCTTGCGTCTTTGCCAGCGACCAAAGCTGCCTCGCCGACATCGTCCCCGATGGGGTTGTGGGCACCAACGACCTCCTCCAATTGTTGGTGGAGTTCGGCGTCGTCTGCGAATGATTTAGAACGTCATTCCTCCGTGCTGGAGGACATGGTGTGGAAGACATTCTGGACGTCGTCGTCCTCTTCCAACTTCTCAATGAGCTTTTCGACCTCGGCGGTGGCGTCGGGGTCGAGTTCTTTGGTGTCGGTCGGAATGCGGTCGAAGCCCGATTCCAGAATCTCCAGTCCGTCCCCCTCCAACTTCTTCTGTAGGGAACCAAAGCTCTCGAACGGGCCGTAGATCATGATGGCGTCATCGTCCACCCCAATGTCTTCGGCGCCATAGTCGATGAGCTCGAGCTCGAGTTCCTCGGCATCTTGGCCTTCTGAAGAGATTTTGAAATGGCAAACGTGGGTGAACATGAATTCCACACTGCCTGTGGTGCCAAGGTTGCCATTGCACTTGTTGAAGTAGCTCCTGACGTTGGCGACGGTGCGGTTGTTGTTGTCCGTAGCGGTCTCCACAAACACAGCGATGCCGTGGGGCCCGTATCCTTCGAAGGTGACTTGCTTGAGGTCGGCCGCATCTTTGTCCGTGGCCTTTTTGATGGCCCGTTCAATGTTGTCCTTGGGCATGTTGGCCGCCCGGCAGTTCTGAATGACGGCCCGCAAGCGCGCATTCAGGTCCGGATCGGCAATGCCGCCCCCTTCTTTGATGGAAAGGATGATGTCCTTATTGAGGCGGGCAAATGTCTTCGACATGGCGGCCCACCGCTTCATCTTGCGCTCCTTGCGGAATTCAAAAGCTCTTCCCATGTCACAAAGATAAATGCGAGAAGGAGCGCCTCATTGCAACCTTGTCCGGTTTGCCCCGTAGGGAGGTGGACAACACTCACAAACCATGCACATCCGCTCCCTCCTTCTCATCCCCGCATTTCTGCTCTCCTTGACCGCTTCCAGCCAAGGCTTGTTTCCCTCAAGATTGGAAAAAGCCCCTGCTGTGGAGCAAGTGGACATCCCTGTTTCTGAGCTCGAAGGCACTGCAGGTCACAACCGTTACGGATTCCATGCTTTGTACGAAGTGCGCATGTCCCCCGGCGTGATCAAAGTCCTGGACATTCGACAGTACTACATCACGGAGGCGCAAGCGGTCCAGGCCTTTATGAAGGTTCAGGCTTCTGTCCCACCCGGCTCCATTCTGAAATCTGTCCAGTGGATCAGCCCAACCGGTGGATCCGGCGGGCTCGGGGACTGACCCTCATTTGCGGGTTCTGAGCAAATAGAGCCCGACCAACACGACCAGCGCGCCGGCACCCACTGCGAAATACAGCGGGTTGTCGGCGGTCGTGCTCAATGTCGCGCCAACCCCCAACGTTCCGAGAAACAGCAGGACGTAGACGTAATCGGGAATGCGTTCGGTCGTTTCTACCAGTTTCTCCGCCCGCTCCCGTTTGACAATGCGGCTCAAGGCGTCTTGCATGTCGCGCCCGTAAGCTGGGACGCGCACCTCCGTTCCGTCCACCTCGCGGATGGTGATGAAGTACTTGTTGAATCCCGGAGCGGACTCGCTGTCCCGCTGCCATTCGGCTTGGATCGCCATGCGGCGTGGCTTGTCAGTTTTGGCCATGCTTGGAAAATTGCGGCGCGAAAGTAATCTGCAATTCGGGGTTAGTGACCGCGCAACAGCACCTTCTTCATCAAAACTTGACCTGAGCGTGACGTTCCAGACAACGTCGCAGCCCCAGTGGCCACGCCATCCAGGTCCATGTGACACTGCCCTCGCCCATCCGCTTGTGCAGTGGTCAAGCGTCGGCCCTTTGCATCAAACAGGCTCACGGTCGTTCCAGCCGCCCACCCTGCGGAATGGAGCCTCTCAGCTGCCGGAACTGGCCAAGCGATGATGCCCGTTGCCGCATTTTCGGTGATGCCACTGGTGGCCACATCGAGGATGACCAAGTCGTCTACGGCAGCCTCAATCAGGGACCCCCCATCGAGCTCCTGGTCCAACCGCAAACTGTCTGAGGCCACAAAGCGGAGCATCACATTGTCGGTCAAGTCGATGTATTCGGACAAGGCGATCGCGTTGCGGCGCCACGAGATGTCTTGCGTCAAGGTCTCCTCGACCTCCACCCAAGAGGAGCCGCCATCATCGCTGATGTGGACCTGCCACCAATCTGTCCCTGGATTCGCTCCGGAAGCCGGGGCGTTGACATACCAACGCCAGTAGCTGAGCACGGGGGACACCATGCTGCTGAGGTCGAGCGCTTCACTTTGCAAGGTGGTCGACCCGCCATCGACGTCATTCGACCCAATGCCCGCATCCGGTCCGGGGCTGACCCCTGTGATGAACGCGTACAGTCCCTCGCCGGGGGTGTGGTCCTCGTCGGGTGCACAGATGGAAGATGGGTCGCCTGGCGTGCTGAAAGAGCCGACGGGGATGGTGGACTCCCATTCTCCAGTAGTGGCGTTGTCCTGGCCCAGTCCGAATTGCCAAAAGCCGAAATCGGAGTAGTCGTCTTGGTCATCCGTCAAGACTGGCTCCAAGCCCACGATCAGGTTGTACGGCAGGTTGGGATTCGCCGCGTTGTCCGCACTGAATGGCGCAATGGCACTGGCGGCGCCAAACAAGTCGCTGATGCCGAAGAAGTAATCGACCACCGTGCCCGCCTCCTGGGCAGGGATTTGTGCAGAGAACAGATCGCCCCCCTCCTCTTGCATCGCGACCATGGTCCAATCGGCGTCCGGCGCAGTGCGGTAGTAGAGGTCGCAGCTGCTGAAATATTGGCCAAAGGGAAACAGGATGGCGGCCTCGGCCTCCACCTCAATTGGATCGCCAGCACCGGTGGCCATGTCGGGGGTGTGGGCGATGTCCACACTGCTGAAGAGGCTGATGCCGTGGGTGGCAAAACCTTCGAGAATGGCCGCGCCATTGGGTGTTCCGTCCGACAAATCATCGTTGTCGTCATCGGCTTGAAGCACGTCGAGGAGAATGTCGACGTACACCTCCCCTTCATTGCCGTTGGCCGATTGTGCCTGAAGCCCTGGAAATGCTGCCACAAACAAGCCCATGGTGGCGTCCCAATCTGCGCCCATCAACACATGGGTGTCGTACCACGCACCACAGATGATCTCGCCATCCGCATGCACTTCCCCCACGAGGTCCTCCGGGTACACCTTCGGGTTTTCGTCGTAGCGACGGATGTAGAAATCCGGGTCGTCCGAATAGCAACCGCCCCCGAGAATGGGATTGTCGGTGAGGCTGATGGCCCAGAAATCCGCATAGCCTTCATTGGTGGCGCCGTTGATGAAAGCGCCGCCGAGGCTCGCGTAGAATTGGTCGTTGATGCCATGCCCATACTCGTGGTACACCACGTCGCTCACCACGGAAAAGGCATTGCATCCGTCCCCTTCCGAATAGAAGTTGATGGTCGGATTGCCGGGGGTGTAGAATGCATTGCAAGTGCCGCTGACATCCACCAAAGTGGGCATGGAAATGTCCAGTCCTGTGAAGTCTGGCAGCCACGTTTGCATGTGGTCGTGAATGCGGTTGACACTGTGGTAGGCGCTCAACTCCCGGATGTTGGCCATCTCGTCCAGCGACAAGACCGTGTCCGCATTGACCGTCACGTCCATGCTCGGGGTGACGCCATTGGTGGTGACGGTGCTGAACAATCCGCTCAGGGAAAGGCCCAGTTCCTGTGGCGCCGCACCCTCGAGGACCAACGTGCCCCCGAGTCCGGTGGCCTGGATGCCGCCGGCCGTTTGGGTTTGGAGGTACTGGAGTCCGACTTCTGAGGTGGGATCAAACGGTTGGGTGAGGTGCACCGTGCCGGTGACTTGGCAGTTCAGCATCTGCAGCAATGCTGGCGGCCCCATGGGACGGGGGGGCTTGCCTGCGGCGCGCTGGGGGCCTTTGGGGTGCCCGATGTGTCGGACGGTGTTTTCGCGGAGCAGCACCTCTCCAGTTTCGAGGTCGACCAAGGTGCGGTAGGCCACAGGAACCCCTTGCTCGGAAATGCCTTGGACCATGGCACCCTGCGCCGGCCGAAAATCAAAACGGACCTGTTCCCCCACTCCGCGACGCGCGGGCACCAGCCACTGCTCTTCTGCGGAGAAAGTCATGACCGACAAGGACAAGCCCTCCATGGCAGCCGTCTGGATTTCGGGCAAAGACAACACGTCTGCATCGGCAGGCCACACGGCCTGAGGGTACACCTTGGCCCCCCACATGATCACGCCTGCGTTTCCTGCCTTGACCACCAAGTCGGTTCCGAGGACGGGGCGTCCGGCTGCCAATTGGGCCGTCCGGTACAAGGTATGCTTGCCCATGCTGTGGCTGGTCCATGGTCCGTGCTGCACCGCCCATGGGGTATTGCTCAACGCGTCCTCGAGCCACATGGTCGGGTCATCGGTGACAACAGCAGGACCAAAAGCGCGCAATACGGATCGGCTCGTCTCATCAAACACCACCTGCCAATTCGGATGGGTGGACGCAAAGTCGGACCACGCGGTGTGGGCGCGAAGGTGGCGCTGCACCCCTTCGTTGGGGTCGTCCCAGGTTCTCGGAAGCCTCACCTCATGGGGGTCTTGGTGTACCCAAGGGTCCGACCATTGGCCCGACACGGAGGCGATGGTGCACATCAAAACGAAAAGGCTGGACAGCCTGGGGCCGACATTCATCATGCCGTCAAGGTAGAGGTCTTCCTGTTTTGCGCGATTCGCATGGGCATGGGACGCCATCTTTGTTCCATGCGTCTTCAGCTGATTCTGGGCTTTGCCGGTCTTTTTTTCACCCCCCACGTGCAGGGGCAATGGCACCTTGACGTGCAGTCTGTCCCGCCCAACACGCCGCCGGACGCGGTCATTCACATCGCTGGAAACTTCAATGGATGGGCGCCCGGGGATGCGCCATACGCGCTGCATCCCGACGGGGATGGCACCTGGAGCCTCTCCCTCACTCCGCCCGAGGGGCGGTTGGAATTCAAGTTCACTCGGGGGAATTGGGCCGCTGCAGAAGGCAATGCGGAAGGGGGCTTTCAGCCCAACCGGGCCCTGGATTACGATGGCACTCCGACAACCACTTCACTGGACATCTTGTCTTGGGACGACTTGATGGAGGGCGGGTCTACGTCCACAGCAGGACGCGGCGTCCAGGTCTTGACCCCAGCATTCGACATCCCCCAACTGGACCGAAGCCGGACATTGCGCATCTACACCCCGCCTGGGTACGGTGAATCTGAACAGAGATACCGCGTCATGTATGTCCACGACGGCCAGAACGCCTTTGATGCGGGGACCTCGTTCTCGGGGGAGTGGCGCATCGACGAAACTTTGGACAGCCTGCACGCACTGGGAGATCCGGGGTGCATCGTGGTCGCCATTGACAACGGAGGCGAACATCGATTCGACGAGTACAACCCCTACCGCCACCCCGTTTATGGGGGCGACGAGGGAGATGCCTACGTGGATTTTTTGGTGGAGACCCTGAAGCCCTGGGTCGATGCACACTACCGCACCCTTCCCGACCGGGACAACACGGCCATTGCGGGGAGCAGCATGGGCGGGCTGATCAGCATGTACGGCGGCTTCCGCGAGCCCGAGACCTTCAGCAGGCTCGGTGTGTTTTCGCCCGCCTACTGGACGGCGGATCCTGTATTCGAATTCGTCAGGGAAGCAGTCGGACTTTCACCGATGCGGGTGTGCACGGTGGTGGGCGAGCGCGAGGGTCCGGCGTATGTCGGGGACGTGGTCACGATGGACGCCGCGATGACGTCATCGGGGCTGGGCACAGCAGAATACTGGACCACCACGCATGCCGATGGAGAACATGCCGAGTGGTATTGGGCCCGTGAATTCGCAGAGGTATACCAATGGCTGTGGGCGGATGAAAATCTGGCAACTGCCCCTGCCAATGGAACTGTGGCATGGCCGTTCTCCTTGTCGTGGTCTGAAGGGCGCATGGACATTCAGGTTCGCCTCCATCCAGACGTGGATCCGTCTAAAGTGACCTCTGTCGAACTGCTTGATCCAGACGGGCGACGTTTGGTGTTGACCCAAGGTTGGAAAGCGGCCTTGCCCATGGGAGGCTATGGGCCGGGATTTCGCGTCGTACGGATTCATTTGACCGACGGTACCATCTGGTCACGCGGACTGCCATACCCCTGACCGGGCCACAAAAAAACCCGGCACTGGGCCGGGTTTTCTTTGATTGAGGGCGCTGTTGAAATCAGCCTCCCGTGAACTCCACGAGAACCGTGTCGCCACACGCCACGGTCACGGTGGTGTCAAGGGCAGTACACACGGAAATGAAGGCCAAGTCGAATTCGACGTCGATGTCACCCGCGTCCACTTCCACAGTCTGGGTGGCGAGGATGCCCATGTCGGAGGCCACGTCGTCACCGTTCACGCTGACGTCCGGGGTGCAGACAGAGTTGTTGAAAATCTCGATGACGGCCTTGTTGCCTTCATCACAAACTTCAGTCACACCGTCGTCGCAGCTGGCGAAGAGGGCGCAAACGGCAAACATGCCGAAGAGGGTACTCTTGTTCATGAGGTTGGTTTTGATGGCGCAAAAGTAATCTGAATCCGTGCCCATCGGCGCACAATCTTGAGCCCCACCCTGTTTCTTTGCTTTATGGGGGATTCTTTCATCTTGATTGCCGGCCCTTGCAGTGCAGAGTCCAGGGCCCAAGTGCTCGCCACAGCGACCGGGCTGAAAGGCGCTGGGCTGTCCTTCTTTCGCGCTGGCATCTGGAAGCCCCGAACCCGCCCCGGTGCGTTCGAAGGCGTGGGCAGCACGGGCCTGCCCTGGCTTCAAGAAGTTCAGCAGGATGTGGGGCTCAAGGTGTGCATCGAGGTGGCCAAGCCTCGCCACATCGAAGAGGCGCTGAAAGCGGGCATGGACATGGTGTGGGTTGGGGCAAGGACCACCGCGAATCCGTTTCAAGTCCAAGACATTGCCGATGCTTTGCGCGGCGTCGACATTCCGGTTGCGGTCAAGAACCCAACCCAACCCGACTTGGCGCTGTGGAGCGGTGCAGTGGAGCGGCTGCAGCGGGCAGGAGTCCAAGACCTCATGGCGGTCCATCGAGGTTTCACCGTACACGGACAGAAGACCTATCGGAATGCGCCACTGTGGCAAATCCCGATTGACTTCCGCAATGCGCATCCGGACATCCCCTTGCTCAACGACCCCAGCCACATCACGGGCAAACGCGACATGGTCCCGGACATCGCTCAGATGTCGGTCGACCTTGGGTTTGACGGGTTGATGGTGGAGGTCCACCCCACCCCGGACGAGGCGTGGACGGATGCCGCCCAACAAGTGACGCCGGAGCGGTTCATTGCGCTCTTGCAAGAGCTGGATTTCAGGACAAGCGCTCCTGGCGCGACCCACGAGCGACTCGCCGCCCTGCGGTCGGAAATCGATGTCATCGATGAATCGCTGGTGGAACTGCTGGCGCGCAGGATGGGGGTATCCGAAAACATTGGTCTGTACAAGAAGGACCACGGGCTGACCATCCTTCAAAACGCCCGCTGGAAGCAGATCCTGCGCCAAAACGCCCAATTGGCGGAGGGCCAGGGACTAGACGCCGCCTTCATCGAGGATGTCTACAAGGCCATCCACCAAGCGTCCATTGCAGCCCAACGCAAGGTCATTCGCAACCGCACCAAATAAAACAGCCCCCACCCAATGGTGGAGGCTGAATGGAGGTCGGGATGACTGGACTCGAACCAGCGACCTCGTCGTCCCGAACGACGCGCGCTACCAACTGCGCCACATCCCGGATGACAGAGAATTGAAGTCATCAAAAATACGCCACCAGAGGAAGAAGCTGTTACTTGCGTCTATGCGCCATTTCTTTCTTGCCGGCTTGCTCTGTTGTGCAGCCGCGCTCTTTGCCCAAACGCCCAACAACATCGAAGCCGTGGAATACGACCCGGCGGGCAACCGGTGGTTCGTGTCCAATGGCAGCAGCTTGCTGGTCACGGAGAACCAAGGCGCCGACTGGTCCTTCTTTGGGGAGGCTCAGGCCTCACATGGCATGGAAGTCTTGGGCGACGTGTTGTACGCCATTGGCAACAATGTCATCCGGGCCTACGACCTGAGCACCGCTGCAGAGCTGGGTGTGCTGGCCATCCCTGGCGTCGGCTTCCTCAATGGGCTTGGCAACGATGGCTATGACATGCTGGTGGTCAGCGACTTCAGCTCAGGACGGCTGTACACCGTCGATGTGAGCAATCCCGCGGAGATGTCCTCAGCGCTGTTGGCGGGCAATTTTGGAGAAACTCCGAATGGCGTGGTGGTGGACGTTCCCAACCAGCGCGCCATCGTCGTGTGTTGGGGAGGCAACGCCCCCATTTTGGCCGTCGATTTGGAGAGTGGCGAGGTCACCACCTTGGTGGACGGCACTGGACTCGGCAACCTTGACGGCATTGACGATGACGGAAATGGCGCCTACTACGTCAGCAGTTGGTCCCCCACCCGCATCACGCGCTACACCGAGGGCTTCACAGTGGCAGAGACGGTGGTGACTGGGGCGGGTGGCCTGTCCAATCCGGCGGACATCAGCTATGCCGTCAACTTGGACACACTCGGGGTGGCCAACAGCGGCAACAATGCCGTGACCTTCCACGGCTTCAGCACATCCGCCGTTGAGGACCTGCCTCAACAGATCCAGGCTGCGCGCTGGGGGCAAGACCTGATGCTGGAATGGCCCGTCGCTGGAACCGCCCGCGTCCAAGCGTGGGATGCTGCCGGCCGGCAACTGCTGGATCGGACGGAGTTTCTGCCCGCTGGCCGCGTTCGGTTCCCTTTGGGGGACCTCCCCTTGGGGGCGTTGATTCAAGTGCAGGCAGGCGCACTGCGCATTTCCGTGCGCTGAATCACTCGGCTTTCCGGGATTTGAACCGGTATCGGTAGCTGGCGACCAGAGCCCATTGGTTGTCGCCGTACAAGCGGAAGTCATCGAGCGTGGCCCCCGTTCCGGAAGGCAGGTATTTGCCGCGCCACTCCCGCTGGAGCACCACCTTCAGGCGCTGGCGCTTGCCCGTTTTGAAGTCCGTCCCGAAGCGGGCGCGCCAAGCACCGTCGCTGGGCCAGCCCTCCGGAACAGGCACGAAAAACCGCTCCAAGGAGCAGCGTGGGTCCCATTTCCAGCCCTTGATGTCGTAAGCGAGCCCCGCCTTGACGCGCCAAGTGCGCTTGGCCCCTTCTGCAGCAGCTTCCGCATCGCCAGCAAGCTGGATCGCGGTGCGCTCCTGATATCGGATGCGCGAAAACACCGTCCAGCGCCCCACATCCACCTTCACGTTGTGGTCCGCATGCCACCGGAAAAATCGCTCGAGCCCCTGCTTGTTGCCTTGGTCGTCATTGAGCAACATCATTCGAGCCCCAACGACCATTTCCTGCACTTCTGCCACCGCTCCCCACTTCGGGCTCCACCCCAAAGTCAGTTGGCGGAATTCCCGGTCAAATGTGGCGAGGTCGTTCTTGAGGCGAAACTGCTCCTTGAGTTCGACCGTCCAGCTTTCTCCCAACCGCCATTGCGCCTGGAGTGTGGTCCACCCTTGAAAATCCGTGGTGTCCGGCGGTTCTGGCTGGACGATCTGGGCATGCGCCATCGCGGCGAACATGCTGCAGAGCAACAACAGAGGGAGGTGTTTCATAAGGCGTCGTTCGGATCCAAATGTTCCGAAACATCCTCTCCACGGTAGGATACTTTGATCACCGCCGTTTCACGCAAGAGGTTGACATCCCCGATGTCAATGCGCTCAACAGGCTCGCCGATGCGCTGCGCGATGTCAGCCATGAGCTCTTCACGCCGCCCCTCCTGGAGCAGTTCAATGCGGTCATACACCACCCGCTTCGTCACCAAATGCTCCACAAACAACACACGCTCCAAGAGCAGTGCCAGCACCCACAAGGCCACATTGCCCAGGCCCACCTCCAGAATCCCCATCGACAGCGGAGCGAGGGCATTCATCACCGCCACGGAAATGACGAGGAACAGATAGGTCATCTCCCGAATCGGCACCGGATTGGTGCGGTATCGGATGATGCCGAAGATGGCAAACAGCCCCAGCGCGAAAGCCAGGTCCAGCTCTACCCCACTGAGCATTCGGCACAGCAAAAACACCGAAGCGGAGACCATGGTGAAGGTGAACACGTAGTCCCTCCGCTTGGCTTTGGATTGGTAAATCAGCCGGACAATGATCCAGCACGACAACAGGTTGGCTGCGAAATGCAGGGCGATTTCGGTCATCTCACGTTTGGGCTTGCAGGTCCTCAGCCCAGGCGCGTGCGTCCTGCAGCCGACGATAGGTGGCAAGATAGGTCCGACCCGCAATGTTGGGGTCGCACTTGAGCCGTGACACGGTGTACTTGCTCATGCGGGTTTTGCGCCCGACGATGCCATGCCGCCCGTCTTTCTCGCGCAGCCAACGCTGTGCAGGTCCATATCGGTCCGGGCGCGGTTGCTTGACTTCGATGATCGCCAAACCGGCCAGGAGGGGTTGCGGCGCTTCTGCGTGCAAGCCACAGGTCAGGTTCCGGTCAATGGTGACGCGTTCCTTGCGGTCGAAATCCACCAAGGTCACCCGCTGAAAGTCTCCGTGTAGGCGGGGCTCCAGCTGCGCGCTGTCCCTCACATGCTCCGCGAGAAAGGCTTGTTCTTCGGCATTGAACCCAAGCTGCCCCTCCCCCGTGCGGAGGAGTCGGTCCTTGACGGTTCGCCCCCCGGGCAGCCGGCGTTTGACCTCCAAGAACGACAGGCCATTGCTGCCATAGGTGCGGGTCCTCACCTTCATGCGGCGTGACTTCCCGCGCAAATGGTCGAGCAGAAATTCGTCCCCGGGACGCTCGAAATAGAGGTTGTGATACGGCGCGTCCCATTGGCCATCGACCTCCAGCAAATGGGCCTGTGGCGCCATCGCCTCCACCAATCCGGGCAGCCACGACTCAGGCACCACGTATTTCGCGTCGAAACGGCGCATCAGCTGAACACTGTCCATGCGCTCCAACCCTGTTCGCGGCAATGCGGAACAGGCCGATTTCAATTCTTCAATCCAGGTGTTCATCCTCTCAAGCGTCGGGGAAAATACGAAGCGCAGCCTGCTCCGATGGCTCAGGCGCGACTCCAACGCGCATGATGCTGGTTCAAAGCAACATCGCGAAGGGCATGCCCTTGTTCCTTGTCCACGTAGGAAAACGTGCGCGCACCTGCCGCGGTGTGAAAAACCAGGTGGCCGATGGATCGGCGTTCCAAAACCACCAGTCGCTTCCATTCCACCCCCTGCAACTGTGCCATCCGAAACACGGTTCTGCGACGCCAGAACCACCCGCGCTGCAGCACAATGGTGTCCTCGTGGGCCTGCAAACTGAGGGAATGAAACCGTTTGGATGTGGTCCACGCCGTCACGGACAGCCACAAAGCTGTGGCCACAGCGGCGGCAGCCGTGCTCCATACAGTCCAGAAGAGGATGGCGGGCGCTGCGGCCACCAACCAAAGCAGCCAACGGAGCCGGCGGACGGGGCGCAATTCAAAGGTCTGGGGCGCCTTCAAATCCGGGTACAGCGAAGCCTCGAACCGCGCCCTGTGCTGCGGCTCCATGGCGGGCAGGAAGACCCGGAGCCCGCCGGATGACGCGCTTTCCGCCATGGCTTGGCGCACCTCGAGGGTCTCAAATCCGAACTGACGACGGATCCAGTTGCTGCGCCATTCGGTGAGGTGAATCCGCGCAAAGGGCACCTCAAACGATTGTCGGCGAAGCAGCCCCATCTCGGCATGCAGGCCTTGGCTTCCGATGCCGCTTTTGAGGTTGAAATACTTGAGGACGGCCGTGCCCAGCGACACCGCGACGCCCCCCATCAAAAACAACAGGATGCCCGGAATCAGGAGCAGAAAGAAGGCCACCCCAATAAGCGGTGCCGCAATGGCGGGCAAGGACTCCATCCAAGCCGTGATCTGTTCAGGCACATTGCCCAAGCCGTAGAGCACAAGCGCCATGCCCGCAAAGGCATTGCGCAAGTGGTTCTGAGACAGCCCCACCTTGAGCAAGTCGCCCAACCCGAGCTGAACCAATTCCTGCTGAGGCTCTTGTTTGGCCTCACCCATTGGCGGTTCCCCATGGCGTCCTTTTTCCCTCTCTATGGCCTCGTTTTCAGGAGCGACAGACGCACCGACTTCAGGCGCTTCTGCGGATGCGGTTGTAGAATGCGAGCCGCGCAAAACAGACTGTAATTGTGCGGCTTCGTCCTTTCGGATGGCCACCAACTGCAGCTCGCTCCCCGAGGAGCCTGCAGTGTCCACTCGGAGTCCAGTCAGACGGAAAATCTGTTGAAGTGGGCCTTGGTAAAGCTGAATGGTCTGAATGCGCTCGAAAGGCACCTGCAATCGCTCTCGGCGCAAGACCCCTTTCTCGACCACCAAGACCTGATCTTCGACACTGAACTTGAACCGGAGATAGAACAGCACCGCATATGCCGTCGATGCCGCGACAAAAATGCCCAGTGCGAGCAGGCCATCCCGAACCACATTGGAGCCCCACGAACTCACAATCAGCGCCGGCCAAATCTGCTGGCCAAATTTGAAAATGAACTGGGCGGCCAAGATGAGCACCCCGAGTGGGTGCTGGCGACGGGGTTCGACAAACGCCATCAGTCCAAAGTGCGGGAGTCCAACACAGCGCGCAGGCGGTCGGCTTCATCGGATTCCAGCCCCGCAATGCGGAGGTTGCCACTGCCCCCTGCCGTGAAGAGCTTCAGGTGCTTCAACCCAAACATCCGCGCCATGGGGCCTTGGACCAACTCGAGGTGTTGGATTTGCGCGTAAGGCACGGTCGTTGTCGAACGGCTGAACCAGCCCGATCGGTACGTGATGTCCCGTTCGCGCACCGCATATCCGCGCCTTGGGAAGCCAAGCCACTCCTCCGTCAGCCAGAACAGTCCAAGCACAGCCTGAACGCCCAGCGGCAACCACCAATACGGATAGGCCATGTCCGCAAACTCCTCCCGCTCCGGGAACAACCACGCCAACAAAAAGGGCGACAACACAAGCAAAGCCAGTCCGCACTGGACGGCCGCCCAAACCAACAAGCGCAACGCGCGATAACGCGTGGACACACCCGTGTAGTCGAGCGTTTCAAGTCGCGGAACCTGCGTGAGGTCGACGGCGGGATTTGCGGGCACATCCATGTCCCCAAGGTCGGCCTTAATCCAGCTGAACCAATGCCCGACGGGCGCCTTCTTCCGTGTGGGCCACCAGAATGTACTGGCCAGCCTGAAGGCGTGGGCGGGACAACCATCCCGGGGCATCTTCATGGTGGCGGGCCACCTCCCTGCCCGCCATGTCCAGCCAGGTGAAGGTCGTCGGTGCGGCCTGGCCCACCCATTGGAAACGGTCCGAGATGGGGTTGGGAACCACATTGAACCCGGCCATGCGCCCTTCTGCCACATCCGACAGTGCAGCGCACGGAGACTCCACCACCCAGCGGTAGAAGTAGTAGTGGTAATCCAACGGAGAATCGGTGGTGTTGCCCGTGATGCTCATGCGATCGGCCACGGCGATGGGGAACGCCCCTGCGGGCACCGCATTGTTCCGGAACAATCCTTCATTCTCTCCCTCGATGCCGATTGCGAAATCGGTGCCATTGGGCAGTTCAACATCCAGGTTGACCGTGTTCCACCCGGCCTGCAGCGCCACCGGCTCTTGAAACAATGTGGCCCCAGTCGCATCGCGGATGTAAACATCGATGGTGAAGGCCACATCGGCTTGCATGTCCACGCTCGCGAGCACCGTGGGCTCCGATACGGAAAAGCGCATGTCCCAGCTGTCGTTGTAGTGGAATCCCCCACCGCCGAGCTGCGCCGTGGAAATGGGGCCTCCCAAGGCCACTTCCGTGTTGGCATCGGCATCGTAGAATTCCGAGGCCTCGTCGGTACAGCCGAGGATGGGTGCGATGCAAGACCCGTCCGCCTGGCAAGCCGCCGGGTCATAGTTCACCGCCGTCTCCAGCATGCAGCCCGACACGTAGCAGCAGGTGCCATCGTCGATGGTGGCCGCCGACGAGAAATTCACCGCGGCAGGATCGGTGCACCCACAATCGGGAAGCAGGGTGTAGCGCCACAAATCGTGGTGGTACGTATCGGCACTGCCTTCGAGCCCCCCGGTGAGGTAGGCATGGCAACCGAGGACAAAACTGCCAGGCGCCCAGCGCGCACCGCCCGGGTGTGGCGCGAGCTCGGTCCAACTGTCCGTAGACGGATCATACTCCCAGAACTCGCCATAGTCGAGGGGGCCGTGGTCATCCCCATCTCCGCTCAAGACATATCCTTTGCCGTCGACCGCAAATTGGGTGCCAGCCACCCGCGCTTCTCCGGGGAAGTCGCCGAGCTGCGTCCAGCTGTCCGTTGCCGGGTCGTAAGCGTGGACGTCCTTGTAAATGGTGAGGTTGCCATTCTCGCTGTTGCCATGGCCAAACCCGACATAGGCGATGCCATCAATGCCGAAATAGAACGGGTGGTGACGGTCCCCCCATTCAAACGGGGCCAACTCCGACCAGCTGTCCGCGGCAATGTCATAGCCCCACCAATCCCCGAGGTTGCCGTCGTCGTTGCTGCCGAGGCCGACAAACACATGCCCTGCCGTCAACACCATCGCCGGGTGATTCCGGCCATTGCCGGGAAAGGACGCCATCTCCGTCCAGTTGCCGGTCGCCATGTCGAGGTGCCAGAAATCGGTCGGGTATCCATTGGCATTGGAGCCAAACCCCACAAAGGCATCGTCGCCTTCACAGACCCCGTATCCATAGCCTCGTCCACCACCAGGAAAGACACCCAGTG